>DATGCY010000153.1:0-18402 GCA_035311385.1 Candidatus Methylomirabilota bacterium | reverse complement strand
TAGAGCTTCGCCACGCCCGCTCGCGCGCAGTCCTCGTCCTGCTGGGCGGTACCGCCGCCCGTGCCGCAGGCGCCCTCGACCACGCCGTTGCGGATGATGGGCACCGCGCCCTGACTCGGGATCATGTGCCCGCCCTCGGCGGCCATGATTCCCTGCACGATGGGATTGCCTGCGCGCTCCGCCAGCTCCCCGCTGGCCCGCCCGAAGGCGACGGAGGCGATGGCCTTGCCCTGGGACCCGTAGGCGCCCGCCCAGATGGCGCCGTCCATGCGGTTGAAGGCGACGAGCCGCCCGCCTGCGTCGCACACCGCCACGCTGATCTTGATGTTGAGCTCGCGGGCCTTGTCGATGGCCCCCTGCACAATCCGGTTCGCTTCGGTGAGGGTGAGCGCCACGGGAAGCCTCCTCTCGTGTGGGTGAACTACGAGGCGGGCACGGTCAGGTGCGCCAGCTCCTCGAAGTACTCGGGAAAGGTCTTGGCGACGCACCCGGGGTTCTCGATCACCACGGGCTCGCTCCCGCAGGCGGCCAGGGAGAAGGCCATGGCCATGCGGTGGTCGTTGTAGGTGGCGATGGAGGCGGAGCGGATGCGCGGGGGAGGATGCACGGTCAACGAGTCAGCCCCGATCTCCGTGCGGGCTCCGAGCTTGCCGAGCTCGGTCGCCATCGCGGTCATACGATCGGTCTCCTTCACCCGCCAGTTCCCAATGCCCCGCAGCGTGGTCGGGCCCTGGGCGAAGAGCGAGGCAACGGCGAGGGTCATGGCGGCGTCGGGCATGGTGGTGAGATCGGCGTCGATGCCCTCGAGCGGCCCTTCGCCCTCCACTTCGATGGCCGCGGGCTCGAAGCGCGCGTGCGCGCCCATGCGCGCGAGCACGTCCGCGAATCGCGCATCGCCTTGCAGGCTGTCCGATCCGCAGCCCTCGACCCGCACCTTGCCTCCTGTGATGGCCGCGCCGGCCAGGAAGTACGAGGCCGACGACGCATCGCCCTCGACGAGGACGCGTCCGGGCGAGCGATAGTGTTGGGGCGCGGTGATCTCGAAGCGAAGGGGCGCGGGACGCTCCACGCGAGCGCCGAAGCGCGCCATGAGGGCGAGGGTCATCGTCACGTATGGCTCGGAGACCAGCCGATCTGTGATCTCGAGAACGACGGGCGACGCGGCGAGCGGGGCCGCCATCAGGAGCGCCGAGAGGAACTGGCTGCTCGTGGCGCCGCTGAGGCGCGCGGTGCCGCCGCGAAGTCCGCTCGCCTCGATGGAGAGCGGCGGATAGCCGTGCCGCTCGAGGCAGTGGATGCGCGCGCCGAGCTGCTCGAGGCCGACGAGCAGGTCACCGATCGGCCGCTCGTGCATGCGCGGCACGCCGGAGAGCGTAAACGATCCGCGGCCCGCCGCGAGCACCGAGGTGAGCGGACGCATGGCGGTGCCGGCGTTGCCGAGAAAGAGCGACACGCGCCCCGCCGGCGCGTCGAGCTGCCCGCCCTGACCGGCGATCCACAGTGAGCTACGCGGACCCGGCTCCCCGCGTACGCCCACGCCCAGATCGCGGAGGGCGGCCAGCATCACCTCCGTGTCCTCGCTGTCGAGCGCGCGGGTCACCTCGGTTTCGCCGTCGGCGAGCGCGCTCAGGAGCAGGACCCGGTTCGACAGGCTCTTCGATCCGGGTAGCGTGAGCGTGCCCTGGAAGCGCGCGATGGGCTGGAGGGTGAGGCGTTCGGGCAGCATGGCGCCTCATCCTAGCGCGGCCGGACGGGGACGGCAAAGTGGGCGCGAGCGCGTGGACTCTTGCTATCTGGCGTCGCCAGGGGGGCGCCGCGGAACGCTTCGGCGGCGCGGCGGGTTCAGGATCTCGTAGCGCTCCCACACAACCCGATTCGCCACAAGGAGGAGCCATGTCAGGACGGATGAGCAAGGCTATCGCTCTGCTGGTCGCTGGAGTCGTCTGTGCCGTGCTCATGGGCGGCACGGGCCAGGCGCAGCTCTTGGATCGGAAAGCCATCTCGCTGGCCGAGGCCAAGAAGATGGTGGCGGCCGCCATGGCGGAGGCGGTCAAGAACAAGTGGCAGATGGTCGTGGTCGTGGTGGACGAACACGGGCTGCCCATCGTGCTCGAAAAGATGGACGGCGCGCAAAACGCCAGTGTTTCTATCGCGCAGGACAAGGCGAAGACGGCCGCTCTCCTGAGACGTTCCACCAAGGTCTTCGAAGACGCCGTGATGGGCAATCCGGCGGCCGCCCCGCCCGCGCCGCCACGCAACGTGCTCCTGAATCTCTTCCCCGGCTTCACGCCGATCCAGGGTGGTCTTCCGCTGTTGAGCGGCGATCAGGTCATGGGCGCCATCGGTTGCAGCGGCGGCACGGCACCGCAGGACGAGCAGGTCTGCAAGGCGGGTCTCGACACGCTGGGGAAGTAGGTACCTTCCTGCCCCACGCCCCCGCCGGCGCGTCCATCTCCGGAGGCGTCGGCGGGTCCCCACGCGCCGATGGCGCCCCTCTCGCCCACCATCACGGCCACTGTGAGGTGTGCTACGCTTCCTGCGCTCGCCGGGCGACCGGACATTCCACTACGCGAGGTGCGACAGTGCGACCGAACAAGATGAAACAGATATGGCGCGACGGCAAGTGGGTGACCATGGGCTGGCTCTCCGTGTCCCATGGGTTCACCGCGGAAGTGATGGCGCGCCAGGGCTTCGATGCCCTCGTGGTCGACATGCAGCACGGGCTCACCGACATGAACGACGTGTGGCCGATGCTCCAGGCCATCTCGCAGACCGACACCGTGCCCGTGGTGCGCGTGCCGTGGAACGACCCGGCGACCATCATGAAGGTCCTCGATTTCGGCGCCTATGGCGTGCTCGTGCCGCTCATCAACACCGCCGAAGATGCCGCGAAGGCGGTGGCGGCGTGCCGCTACCCGCCGGTGGGCATGCGCTCGTCCGGACCGGTTCGGGCCGTCCACTACGGCGGCTCCGACTATGTGGCCAAGGCCAACGACGAGATCGTGATCATGGCCATGATCGAGACCAAGGAAGGCATCGCCAATCTGGACGAGATCTGCGCCACGCCCGGCCTCGACGCCGTCTACATCGGTCCCGCAGATCTCTCGTTCGCCCTCGGCCTGCCTCCCGGCCCCGACAAGGCCGATCCCGTGCACATGGCCACCTGCGACAAGATCCGCGACGCCGCCCACAAGCACGGGATCAAGGCCTGCATGCACTGCGCGAGCGCGGCCTTCGCGGCGGGCGCGGTGAAGCGCGGCTTCGACCTGATCATGCTCACGTCAGACCTGGCGTCGATGATCGCGGGGGTGCGCCGCCAGCTCGACGATCTGAAGGCGGCGACCGCGTAGTCGCGATCGCCGTAGCTGCTCACGAGGTGAGAGCGAGGGACATCATGCGAAAGACCATCACGGGTACGGGCGGAATGCTGCTCCTCCAGACGCTGAAGGACGCGGGGGTCGACTACCTGTTCACCAATCCGGGCTCCGCCGAAACGGGCATCTTCGCGGCCATCGCGGAGGACGGCGATCAGCGGCTGGTGGTGGGCAAGCATGAGGGACTCGTGGCGGCCATGGCCGACGGCTATCACCGCCTCTCCGGCAAGGTCGGCGTGGTCATCGCGCACGTCATGGGCGGGTCCTACCAGCTCGCCGGCCAGCTCTTCAACGCGCAGGTGGCGGGCTCCTCCCTCCTCGTGATCGCAGGCGACTGGGCCTCCGAGCTCCAGGACTATCGCGGCCTCGCTCCCTTTCCCGGCCTGAGCCAGGCGGAGTCGATGCGTCCGATCACCAAGGACGCGCGGGCCGCGTACAACGTGCACGCCAATCCTGCCGCCATCACGGTGGCGACCACGCGTGCGCTTCGCGAGGCGGTCACCCCGCCCACCGGCCCCGTGTACCTCTCCATCAGCGCAGAGCTGCTCAATCGCGAGGGGCTGGAGGCGCAGATCGGCGAGGGCGCGCAGTACCAGATCGAGCGGCCGGGGCCTGCGCGGGCACAGACCGTGGAGGCCATCGCGCACCGGCTCGGCGAGGCACAGTGCCCGGTGCTCATGTTCGGCGACGACGTGTGGCGGGGCGGGGCTCAGGCGGAGGCGGTGCGGCTGGCCGAGCTGCTGGAGGCGCCCGTCTTCGCGAGCCGGCAGATCTTCGTGAACTTCCCCTCGCGCCACCCGCTCTACTGCGGCATGTATCCCGTGTCCAAGGACTTCGAGAAGGTCTCGGGGCTCAAGCCCGACCTGCTTTTCCTCGTGGGCTGCCAGGGCGTACACGGAGCCGTCACCGAGCCCACGGTAATGCAGATCGGCCCGAACCCCCTTCTCATGGGCCGACACTACCCTCTGGATCTCGCCGCGCAGTGCGAGCTGCGCGAGACGCTGGGCTCGCTGTGCGAGGCGGTCAAGCGTCTGCATCCGTCGGAAAAGGTGCAGGGCTGGTCGCGCCAGCGCAGCAAGGTGCGCGCGTACGCCAAGCTCCTCATCGAGCGCGAGGAAAATCTCGTGCGCGAGCACGAGCACGATCCCGTTGTACACCCGGCCGTGCTCGAAGCGCACCTCGCCGAGATCCTTCCGCGCCAGAGCGTCATGGTGCAGGAGAGCTCGACGGCGCGGACCACGCTCCTGCCCTTCGGACACGAGGGCATGGCCTGGACACGCAGCGGCGGCGGCTCCCTCGGATTCGGGGTGGGCGCGGCCATCGGGGCCAAGATCGCCGTGGGCCGAGAGCGCCCGGTCGTCCTGAACCTGGGTGACGGCGCCCTCACCTACAGCGCCGCGGGCTTCTGGTCGATGGCCCGCTACAACACTGCGGTGCTCACCGTAGTGTCCAACAACGAGAGCTATCAGATCGTGCGCCACAACTGGGCCCGTGAGATGCCGGATAGCAAGATGATCCGTGAGGGAAAGTATCCCGGGCTGTTCCTGGCCGCGCCCGCCGTCGACTACGTGGGGCTGGCCCGTTCCCAGGGTGTCGATGGCGAGTGCGTTACTACCGTGAAGGACCTGGAGCCGGCGCTCCGTCGTGGCATGGATGCCATCAGCAAGGAGAACCGGCCGTACATGGTCGAGGTGGCCGTGGCGCGCGAGGGCATCGGTGCCGACTCGACCTGGTATCAGGACTGGAGGATCTAGCCCCGCTCCCGAGCCGCAGCGTCCGTGCTCTCTCTCGGCTCGTCGGAGTCTGCGCTCGTGATCTCGAAGGTCGTTCTGTCCGCGGGATTCACCAAGATCTTCCCTGCCGGCATCTTCGGCGTCTGCTTCTTGAACCTCGTGGCCTGGCTCTCCCTGGAGCGGATGGGCCTCGCCTCCATCGCCTACCTGGCCACGGTGGCGTGAGCGCGCGGACGGAGCGGCCGAGATGAGCGCGCTCGTTCCGGGGCGCGTCGTGGTGTGTGGCGCGGGAGTGATCGGCGCCGCGGTCGCGTATTTCCTCTCCCGACGCGGGATTGCCGTCACGGTGATCGAGCGCACCGGCGTGGCCTGCGCCGCCTCGGGCAAGTCGGGAGGCTTCATCGCCCTCGACTGGTGCGACAACTCCGAGCTCGGGCCCCTCGCCCGCGCGAGCTTCGCGCTGCACGCGCGGCTCGCCGAGGAAATCACCACCGACTACGGCTATCGGCGCATGGACACCTATATGGTGGCGGCACGCGAGCACGGCACGGTGCCGGGCGGCCATCGCATCCCCGCTCCTCGTTGGATCGACGGCGAGACGGTGGTCGCGGGCGCCCTCGGCTCACTCGAGACCACGGCGCAGGTGCATCCGGCTCGCTTCACGCGCGCGCTGCTCGACGCCGCTCTCACCCGAGGTGGCGAGCTCCGCATGGGCCGGGTCGAGGGCGTGTCGGTGGCGGGCGGCGCCGCCCAGGGCGTGATGGTGGATGGCGAGCTTCTCCGCGCCGACGTGGTGGTGCTGGCCATGGGTCCCTGGACCGGTCGTGCCGCGGGCCTTTCCTCCCTGCCGCCGATCCACGGGCTCAAGGGCTACAGCGTGACGCTCGATGCGCCCGACGTGCCGGCACACGCGCTCTTCATGGACTATCGACTGGCGGGCGGCCGCGCCCTGGAGCCCGAGATCATCCCGCGGCCGGATGGCGAGGTGTACGTGTGCGGGATGGCGGACCGGCAGCCTCTGCCGGAGTCGGCGGAGGGCGTCGAGGTGAGCGAGACCGCGTGCAACGTTCTCGCGCGCGCAGCGGGGCGCGTCTCCAGCGGGCTGGCGGCTGCGGCCATCACGAAGCGCCAAGCCTGCTACCGCCCCGTCACCGACGACGGCCTGCCCCTTATCGGCCCCGTGCCGGACGTGCGGAACGCCTTCGTGGCCACCGGCCACGGCCCGTGGGGCATGCTCAACGCACCGGCCACCGGCCTCGCCCTCGCAGAGCGAATCGTCGACGGCCGCGCGATCTGCGTCGACCTCCGTCCCTTCGATCCCGCGCGGCTGCCGGCCGCGCGCAGGTAGGTGCGATGCTCACACCTCGTGGAGGCATCTCAAAGGAGCGCTCGCCATGCACATCGTCGACTCGCAGGTACATCTCTGGGCCGCCGAATCCCCCGATCGCCCGTGGCCGGCCGGCCGCGCGCAGGAAGCACAGAAACCGTATCCCATCGTCAAGGAGACGATCCTGTTCCAGATGGACCTCGCCAAGGTCAGCCGCGTGGTCATCGTGCCGCCCTCCTGGGAGGGTGATCGCAACGACGTCGCCCTCGAGGCCGCGCGTGCCTATCCCGATCGCTTCGCGGTGATGGGCCGGCTCGCCGTGCAGAAGCCGGAGAGCCGGGCGCTGGTCGCGGACTGGCGGAAGCAGCCGGGCATGCTCGGGATGCGCTTCACCTTTCACAACGAGCACTACCGCCATCTGCTCACCGACGGATCGATGGACTGGTTCTGGCCCGCCGCGGAAAAGGCCGGCATCCCCCTCATGGTCCTCGTGCCGGGCGCGCTCGATCACCTGGACCGGATCGCCGCCAAGCACCCGGGGCTCAAGTTCGTGATCGACCACGTGGGCATTAGCGTACGCGGCAAGGCACCCAACGTCTTCGACGACCTGCCCAAGGTGTGCGCGCTCGCCAAGCATCCGAACGTGGCCGTGAAGGCCTCCGGCATGCCGTCGCTCTCCGCGCAGGCCTATCCCTTCCGCGATCTGCATCCGCACATTCGCACGCTGGTGGACGCCTTCGGACCGCGCCGCGTCTTCTGGGGCACCGACCTCACGCGCATGCCGTGCACCTACTACGAGTGCATCACCCTCTTCACCGAGCACCTGCCCTGGCTCAAGGGCGAGGACCTCGAGTGGGTCATGGGCCGCGGCGTCTGCGAGTGGCTGGGCTGGCCGCTTCCCCGGACCTGATCGCGCAGCCTGCAGGTCGCCGAGGTTGAGCCGCGTGCGACACTGAAGCCATGAGAACCTCGCGCGCGGCCGTGGCGCTGGCTCTGTCGGCGATGACACTCGGGGTTGGCTGCTCTTCCTCGTCAGCGCCGGTGGCGGCGGTCCCTGCCAACTTCCCCTACAAGCCCGAAGCGCCGGTGCCGGGTCCTCCCGTCTCCGCCGCCTACAGCGTCACGACCGACCGGCTCCGAATCGAGATCGACACGGGCGGTCGCCGCCTCGAGCGCGCCCAGATCGTGAAGACGGACGGCGCGCTGCTCGATGCCCAGACGATCGAGTTCACCCAGGCGCCGAGCGGTGGCAGCTACGGCAGTCCCATCGGCATCGGGATCGGTGTGGGCAGCTTCGGGCACATGGGCAGCGGTGTGGGCACCGGAGTCGGCGTGTCCACGACCGGTGTAGTGGGCGGCAGCGGCGGTGGTGGCGGCGGCACGAGCGGCAACACCATCGCGTCGTTCGCCCTCGAACAGGCGGGGCAGCGTCCCTGGCGGCTCCGGGTCAAGCTCGAAGGCGTCGATCCCTTCGACATCGTCGTCGGCACCGCCTAGGATACTCGGAGGGGGGCATCCCCCCCTTCCGAACCTCCCCCGAGGATTCGGTTACACAGGCAAAGCCCGCACTCGAAGCGGGAACCTTTAGCATCAGCGCGTGGTCAGGAGCGTCATGCGCGCTTTCTCCGACAGGCTCCTCGCTCAGAGTATTCACGCTCGCCGTACGTGTGATCGGGGCGGGTGGCGGCGGGGGTGGGGGAGCGCTCCGGCGGAGTGGGACCCCCTCGTTCTGTGCGCCGTCCGCAGGGCGGCGATTCAGGCGAGTGGGTGACGCAGCTGGAGCGCTCCCCCGCCCCCGACGACGGGCCCCGCCCCGCCGCGCGCTCCGCGTGCTCGTGAGCAATCCGGGGTAGCAGGGCGCGACGGCCCCGCTACTTTTCCCGCCACACGTTCTGCATGCGGCCGAAGTTGAAGATGTTGTGGTGCGGCACCATGTTCTTCACGTGCGGCCACACCGTGAAGTAGTCGAGGCGCTGATCCAAGGTGGGCCGGGCCGCGTCCAGCTCGATCTGCTTCTGCACCGCCACCACGAGGGCGAGCCGCTTGGCGGGATCCAGCTCCATCGACTGCTGGTCGATCATCTTCATCACCTGCTCGTTGCAGTAGAAGCTGTAGTTGCGCGGTGAGCCACAGGCGAAGTTTTCGTAGAAGTTGGCGTCGGGATCGTCCACCCCGAGGCCAGTGAGGTTGGCCCCGATCTGGTAGTCGCCGCGGGTGGCCATGGGATGCCACTGCGCCGTCTCCACCTGCTTCAAGGTCGCTTCGATGCCTACCTGCTTCAGCTCGTTGATCACGAAGGACGCCATGTCCACGTAGACGGCGATGGCGCGGGTGACCATCTCCACGCGCAGCGGCTTGCCCGGCCCGTAGCCGGCCTCGGCGAGGAGCTTCCGCGCCTTCTCCTTCATGTCGGCGGGCTTCCCGTAGCCGGGGAGCGTGACGAGGTCGCGATCGAGCACGCCCCACACGCCGTAGGGCCTGGGCATCATGGCTACCGCGGGCACCGCGCCGTCCTGGTGCACACCCTTGATGAGGCCGCGGCGGTCGATGGCGTAGCTCACGGCCAGCCGTACCTTGACGTTGTCGAAGGGCGGCTTTTTCTCGTTCATCACGATGTTGTCGGTGACGCTGGCCGCCACCGGGGTGACCACGAGCTGCGGCACCGCCTTCTTCATCTGCTCGGCGGCCGTCTTCGTCGTCTCGCCGGGCATGGCCACGTCGAGCTGCCCTGACTGCAGCGCGGCCGTTCGCGTGCCACGCTCGACGATGATCACGTACTTGAGCCCGTCGAGATAGGGCCGGTCCTTGACGAAATAGTCCGGGTTCCGCACGTACTCGATGAACTCGCCCCGGCGCCATTCCTTGAGCTTGAAGGGCCCCGTGCCGATACAGCGGGTGCGATAGTCCGCCGGATTGATGTGCGCGGCATAGATCGGCGAATAGCCGGATGCCAGGAGCATGAGCAGCGAAGGCTGCGGGCGCTTGAGCCGAAACACCACGGTGTACGGATCCGCCGCCTCGATCGCCTCCACGTTGGCGTACCAATCCTTGCGCGGATTGAGGCGCAGCTTGGCGTGGGACTCGGGCGCCTCGCGCACCATGTCGAAGGTGTATTTGACATCCTTGGAGGTGAAGGGCTGGCCGTCGTGCCACTTCACGTTCTTCCGGAGGAACATCACGAGGTTGCGGTAGTTGTCCTGCCAGGACCACCTTTCCGCCAGCTCCGGCACCACGCTGTCGGGGTTCTCCACCGGGTTGGCGGGATCGAACATCACCAGGTTGTTGAAGCAGGGCGAGCTGGGGAAGACCACGGAGATGGTCGCCGACTCGTGCACCGCGAAGCCCTGGGACAGGTCTTCGCGGAGCATCACGTTGAGGGTGCCTCCGGGCTTGCCGGCGAGCATGGGCGTCGGTGTTGGGACTTGGGTCATCGCTTCGGTCTTCTTGGCGGACTTCACCGTCTCCGATCCGGCGATTCCCACGCCGAGCAGGCCGACGGCGAGGACGAGGGTAGCGACGAAACCGAGCGGACGGATCATGGATGCCTCCTGGCGAGCGATGGGGTCGGAAAAAATGGACACACTATACGCTGTCTCCCGGGTCGGCAAGGCTTTGCGTTACAATACCCCCCAATCACCAAGGAGGTTCCCAATGCCCACTGATCACGTCAACGGCTCTCACGGCTCCGACCAGGCCCAGCCGCCGCGCGCCATCAATCACGTGGTGCTCAACGTGACGAACATGGAGGTCTCCCACCGCTTCTGGACGGAGATCATCGGGTTCAAGTGCGTCGCCCAGCTCAAGCAGGTCCCCGGGCGGACCCGACCGAACATGCGCTTCTACAGCGGCGTCGACGCCCACGGTGGTCTGACCCATCACGATCTCGCCCTCGCCGAGGTGCCGAAGACGGGCGACAACGGGGACGCCGGCCACGACGAGTGGAAGCTGATGCCGCGACGGGCCGGCCTCAATCACATCGCCATCGCGTGGCCGGATCGCGAGTCGTGGCTGAAGCAGGTCGCCTTCCTGCAGGCCAAGGGCGTGCCCTTCCATCGCCGGATCAACCACGGAATGACCCACAGCGTGTACATTTCCGATCCCGACGGGCATGGCATCGAGGTCCTCTACGAGCTGCCGCGCGAGGTGTGGGAGCAGGACATCGACGCCGCTCAGAACTTCTCCGAGCAGCTCCCCACCGAGGGGCCGGAGGCGCTCGTCGACCGTACGGACAATCCCGTGTTCGGCGCGGCGGAGGCGCCACGCGTCTGATCCGCCTTTAACCTCCCCTCGTCAACTCCCCTCGTCCGCTTCGTAACCCTCGCAGCGGAGGACGGGGAGCGGCGGATACTTGCGGAAGCGCGGGTCCGTGGCCGCCTTCGCGCAGCGGTAGAAGACGGAGCCGCGCTCCGTCTCCACGCGCCGCACATGGCGACAGCTGGCGCAGAGCCCAATCGAATCCTCGCCGCGACGCACGCGCGCTCCTTCCCGCACCGTCCCCTCCTCGATGCCGGCCGAGCATCGCATGGCGGTGGCACGCGATGCTAGACTCCGGGGCCATGGACATCGAATACCTCATGATTCCGGGGGCGCCGCCTCCCCCTCCCACCGCACCGTACAGTCACGCCGTCCGCGCCGGCGACTTCCTCTTCGTGACAGGGCAGATGCCTTCCGACCCGAAGACGGGCGACCGCGTGGTGCCGGGCGGCATCGTCGAGCAGACCCACCAGGTGATGCGTAATCTACAATCCGTGCTCGCGGGCGCAGGCACGAGCCTGGAGCGGGCGGTCTTTGCCCGCGTATACCTCGTGAACTTCCAGGACTACGCGGCGATGAACGCCGTGTACGTGACCTACTTCACGCCGGGGCGCCTGCCCGGCCGCACGTGCGTCGGCGTCACCGGCCTCGCCCTGGGCGCCCTCGTGGAGATCGACCTCATCGTCAAGCCGTAGCAATCCCGGCTCGTGCGCCTCCAACGTGAGTGCCCGGCGGCGCTACGACATATGTACGCGGGACGTGCCGAGGGCGAAGAAGGCCCACGCCGCCAGCAGCCCGAAGGGGGCGGCGCCAAAGGGCACGACGTAGGAACCGGTGAGGTCGAAGAGGAAGCCAGCCACCGCGGGACCGAGGGCGGCTCCGGCGCGCCAGCCCAAATTCAGCACTCCCATGATGGCGCCAATGGCTCGCAGCCCGAACACGTCAGGGATGACCTTGGCGACCATGGTGTCGGCGGCGGCGAATCCCGCGCCGAACAGGGCCATGGCGGCGAGCATCATCCTCGGCGAGGGCAGCCACACGAGGAAGATCATGGCTAAGGTCATGGCGAGGAATCCCGCGCGCACGGTGGTGAGCGTGCCGAGACGATCGGAGGCGAACCCCGAGACGAGGCGGCCACCGAGGGCGCCGACACCGTAGGCGGTGAGCACGAGGGACGCGCCGGCGAGGCTTGCGCCGCGATCGTGCGCGTACGGCACGATGTGCACGGTGACCATGAACACGAGCCCGCCCTGGAGGAGCCACGAGGCATTGAGGCTCCACTGGCGCGGATCGGTGAGCGCCTCGCGCAGGGTGAGCCCACCCGGCGTCGGCGGTGCGGCTCGATCGGAGCGGCCGGCCGCGATCTCCGAGCCATGCGGCAGGCGCACCGAGACCGCGCCCACCATGGCGAGGAGCCCAGCGCCGCCCCCGAGCGTGGCGTAGGCGGCGCGCCAGCCCAGGAGCGTGATGAGCCAGGCTGCGAGCGGTCCCGCGGTAACGTAGCCCAGGTTGAAGCCAACGAGCACGAGCGAGAGGGCGAGGCCGCGCCGGTCGGCGAACCAGCGCGCGATGGTGGTGGCGCTCAAGAGATAGAAGCTCGAGGTGCCCACGCCGCCCAGCACACCGATGAAGAGGTAGAGCTGCCACAGCGTGCTCACGCTCGCGATCAGGGCGAAGGCCGAGCCGGCCAGGGCCACGGTGAGCACGAGCATGATGCGCGGACCGTATCGGTCGGCGAGGGCGCCAATCCCGAAGCCGGCGAGACCGCCAACTACCAGATTGATCGACAGGCCGGTAGACACCGCCCCGCGACTCCAGCCGAAGGCTTCCACGACCATGGGCAGAAAAACGCCATAGGCGGCGAGTGGAATGGCCATGCCGCACGTGACGAGGAACAACCCGGCCACGATCAGCCAGCGGCGAGCGGACGGGCGCAGCAGGCGGCTCCTCACGCTGGGTACCTCAGGAACAAGCCCGCCACGATCAGCCAGCGGCGGGCGGACGGGTGCAGCAGACGGCTCCTCACGCTAGGCACGGACGGGGCGAGGCAGCTTACTCGATCTCGAGCGTGGTCAGCCAGCAGGAGCGCCGCGCGGTGGGCATGATGGCCGCCGCGTTCACGCGGCCAGGCGCGTCATCGGACACGAAGAGATCTCATGCGAGGGCGAGACCGCCTAGCCGCGCCCCATCGTGTAGAATTCCGCGTTCGGCTTCATGTCGGCGAGATTCGCCATGCGGTTCGAGAGATTGAAGAAGGCGGCCACCGCCCCGATGTCCCAGATGTCGGAATCCGAGAAGGCGTGACCGCGGAGCGTCTCGAAGTCGGCCTGGTCGATCTCCGCCGAGCGCTCCGTCACCTTGACGGCGAAGTCGAGCATGGCCCGCTGGCGCGGAGTCAGGTCCGCGTTGCGGTAGTTCGCGCTGATCTGGTCGGCGAGATAAGGATCCTTGCTGAGGATGCGGAGGGCGGCCCCGTGGGCCACCGTGCAGTAGGTGCAGGCATTGATGCGGCTCACCGCCACCACGATCATCTCCCGCTCGGCACGCGAGAGGCCCGAGGGCCCCTTCATGAGCACATCGTAGTAGTGGAAGAAGGCCCGGAAGTGCTCGGGCTTGTAGCCATAGGCGAGGAACACGTTGGGCGTGAAGCCCGCCTTGGCTGTGTTGCTGTCCACGACCTCACGGATGTCGGAGGGCAGGCTCTCCGGAGCGGGCACGGGGAAACGGCTGAGCGGGCGTTTGTCGTCGGCCATGACCGCATTCTCCTCGACGTCGAATAGGGAAGCCCCGGCCGATGACTTTCGGCCGGGGCTCCAGTTCTCTGCAGCCGGGCGTGCCCTACGCTTGCTGGATGGCGCTGAGCCTCCACGCGCTGGGTCCCACGGGGCGCACGAACGTCCAGTACTCCTCGAACTTCACCGGATCGGTGCGGCTGCCCTCCACGACCTGGCCCGACCGCTCATCCATCGTATAGTCGAGCAGGCTCGCCAGGAAGTGCACGGTCACGTAGTCGAGGCCACTTTCCTGCCAGGCCTCAGTCACGCCGACCGAGCGTACCGCGATGTTCTCCAGCCGGTTGATACGCCCCTGTCCCCGCAGGCGATCGCAGTCCTTCTGGAGGATCTCCATCATCTCCGGCGTGAGCACGGCCGAGGCCTGGCTCATGTCGCGATTCATCCACGCCGCCTGCACCTTGAAGAAGATGTCCGAGGCCGTCTCCGTAAAGCGTGACGGATCGAAGGTCATGTCCATTTGGCGTATGTTGGCGACTCCGCGGTCCAGATCGCTCGGCCCCAAGTTGACCGGCTGTGGCTGATACGACGGGGCGGGGTACTGGGGCTGCGGCTGGCTCTGCCACTGCCCTCCCCCGCCCTGGTAGCCGGTGGCGGGCTCGGGGGCGCTGGACCGACCGCGCATCATGCGGAAGAGCAGGAAGATACCGCCGCCGATGATCAGGATCTCCAGGAGGCCGATGCCGCCTCCGAAGCCGTGACCGAACAGCATGCTGCCAAGAAGGCCGCCGAGGGCGAGGCCGGCAAGGCCGCCCATGAGGCCGGCACCCCACCCGGAACGCTGCGGCTGAGGCTGCGACTGCGGGAACGACGAGGGCGGATACGAGGGCTGGCTCGGCGTCATTGGATTGGGCGTGGGCCGAGCGGGAGATGAGTAGCTGCGCGAGCCACGGCTCCCGCCGGAGCTGCCGCCGCCGGCCCTCGCCCAGGCGTCGGTCACGAGCAACACTGGAGCGAGCGCAATGATCGCAAGACATGCAATCGCAACGGATCGCTTCATGGATTTTCCTCCTTGGGCTCAGGGAACGCGAAGCTTCGGTGCCACGCTCACAGTATAGACGAGGATTCGACTCCGCGGGTCAAGAGGCGGCTCGGCGCAGCCGATCCATGATGGCGCGGCCCAGCCCGACCTCGGCTATGCCCTCGACGAATATGGCGTCTACGCCCGTGGCATCGAGGTCTCGGAGCGCCTCGAAGAGCTCGCGCGCGTAGGCCTCCAGATCGACCGGCATGAGCCTCACCCGGAGGCCGGGCCGATCGAGCCCGACAGAGCGCTGGGCCATCAGGGCGACCGACTTGCCACCATCGAGCCAGGAGGCGACGGCCTCCTCGCCGGCGCCCGCCTCGATCAGAACGACCTTGGCCCGCGGCGCGTAGTGGCGAAAGCGCAGTCCCGGCGATCGTCCCGCCGCCTCGTCGTCACCGGTGGCAAGTCGCACCCGCCCCAGGTGGGCCTCGAGTTGCTCTAGCGTGACGCCGCCCGGCCGGAGCAGCGTGGGAGGCTCGGTGGTCATGTCGAGCACGGTGGACTCGAGGCCGACGGAGGTGGAGCCGCCGTCCAGGATGAGCTCGATCCGACCTCCCAGGTCCTCGAGCACGTGCGGGGCGCGGGTGGGGCTCGGCCGACCCGAGCGATTAGCGGAAGGCGCAGCGAGCGGGCGACCGGCGGCGCGAATGAGCCCCTGCGCCACTGGGTGCGCCGGCACGCGCACGGCCACTGTGTCGAGCCCGCCCGTGGTGATGAGGGGCACGGCGGCCGCGCGGTCCAGGACGAGGGTGAGCGGGCCGGGCCAGAAGCTCGCCACGACCTCACGGGCTCGATCCGTCACTCGCACGGCGACCTCGTCCAGCGCGGTCGCATCAGCGACGTGAACGATCAGCGGGTTGCCTCTCGGCCGCTCCTTGGCCTCGAAGATCCTCGCCACCGCCGCCGCCGAAAGGGCGTCGGCGCCGACGCCATACACCGTTTCGGTGGGAAAGGCCACGAGACCGCCCGCCCGGATCACCTCCGCAGCATGGGTCAGGGCTTCCGGCGTCGCCTCGAGAACCTGGGTGCGCATGGACACGGTGGCCGACCCTACCCGAGCGCGCCCGGCGGGGCAAGGTCGCCCTTGACAGCTTTGGAAGCCACGCCTAGCGTGCGTATCAAGGAGGATACACATGATCACTCGACTGTTCGCTGTCCTCACGGCCCTGATCCTGGCCGTCGGTGTCGCGGCGGCTCCCCAAGCCTACGCCCAGGCGAAGAAGGACGCCCCGGCCAAGGCTGACACCAAGTCCGACACGAAGAAGGAGCTGCTGGACATCAATTCAGCCTCGGTAGACGAGCTCAAGACCCTGCCGGGCGTCGGCGACGCCTACGCGAAGAGGATCGTCGACAACCGCCCGTACGCGAAGAAGGACCAGCTCGTGTCGAAGAAAGTCATCCCCCAGAAGACCTATGAGGGAATCAAGAACCTGATCATCGCCACGCAGAAGTAACCCCCCGGAACTTTCCCCGCCCTGCCCGGTCTAACCGGTCACATGGGCCCGGCATGGACCGGGCGGGGGAGGGGGACATCGACAGTGGACGCCGGCAGCTCCTGCTCCAGGCGCTGGGCGCCGTCGGAGCGATTGCGTTTCCCAACGGTACGTCGGCCCAGCGCCGACGGGTTCTCGGCGAGGCCTCCGATATTCATCAGTCCCCTCCGGGGGGAAAGCCCGACGGCGATCTCTCCAGCTGGCTGCTCTCGATGCGCGTGGGGCCGGCGGCCGCTCACGCATCGCTCCTGGCTTTCTGGCTCGCCGCGAAGGATGAACCATCGAAGTTCGACATCACCACCCTCGACGAAGCGCGGAGATCGGGAACGCTCCTCATCACGGAGCGCGCACAGGCGACGGTCCCCGAGCTGATTGTCGACAATCGCGGCAAGGTCCCCGTGCTCCTCCTCGCCGGCGAGATCCTCGTGGGAGGCAAGCAGAATCGCATCCTCATCGAGGACGTCCTCTTGCCTCCCCTCTCCGGAGTGCGCCCCCTCGGCGTCTATTGCGTGGAGCAAGGACGCTGGAACGACGGCTCGCGTGAGTTCTCGAGCAAGGGCAGCTTCGCCCAACCGCAGCTCCGCTCCAAGCTGCTCGAAGGCGCGGGACAGCGGCAGGTGTGGGACAGCGTTGCGCAAGCCTCACGCGAGTACCTGGCGTCGCCCGCACCCACCCAGAGCTACCAGGCCATCTACGACGACCAGAGAATTCGCGCGCACGCGGACGAGGTGGAACGGGCCGCGCAGCTGCGCCTGCCCGCCGGCGTGTACGGCGCCGCCGTCTTCGTGGGCGGACGCTTCTCCGGCCTCGACCTCTTCGATTCGCCCGGCCTCTTCGCGCACGAGTGGCCAAAGCTCCTGCGCGCGCACGCGCTCGAGGCCTTTCGCGTCAACGCTCCCGCGGAGTCCGAGCGCGCGCGCCGCGGCCAGGTGCACGAGCTCCTCGCCCAGGCCGCGCGAGCCGCGGGCGTTTACCACGGGAATGCCGGCGCGGGTCAGCTCTTCGAGTTCCCGCTGCGGGGGGCACGCGGCACCGCGCTGCTCTTCGAGGGCCGCGTGATCCATGCCGCCATCCTCTGATGCCCGGATGACGGCGCGGGGTTAGGCCGGCTGCACGCCGAGCAGCTCGACCTCGAAGATCAGGGTCGCGCCCGGCGGGATCACGCCGCCCGCGCCGCGGTCGCCGTACCCAAGGTGCGCGGGGATGATGAGCTTGCGCTTGCCGCCTACCTTCATGCTGCCCAGACCCTCGTCCCAGCCCTTGATGACGCGCCCCTTGCCGATGGGAAAGGTGAGCGGCTCGCCACGATCCACCGAGCTGTCGAACTTCTGGCCGCTCTTGAGCCAGCCCGTATAGTGCACGCTCACCGTGTCGCCCGTCCGCGGCCGCGCGCCCGTTCCCTCCACGATCTCCACGTACCCAAGGCCCGTGGCCGTCTCGATCACTTGCTCGTCCGCCATGTGGTCTCCTTCCGGGAGCTCGCTCCCCGCGTCGATGATACCGCGTAGAATGACGCTGTGACGTACGCGTGCGCGTTCTGCGGCGAGGACAACGAGCTCATCGAAGATCCGAGCGGAGGCTCGCGCCAGACCTTCACTGAGGACTGCACGGTGTGCTGCCGCCCCAACCTCATCACCCTCGTCTTCGAGGGCGACCAGGTCTACCTCGACGTGGTCCAGGAATACGAGGCGTGATGGGCCGGGGCGCGTGCGCGCGGTAGCCGGCCAGGGCCGCCTCCATCGATCGGCGGTCCACCCGGGCCAGCGCGCCGATCATGGCCGGGCTCAGCAGGCGCCTGTGCGGCACGTCGACCAGGTGCTCGGCGATCCACCACAGATCACCGTCGGAGATCATCCAGCCCGGGCGTGACCGGTCGAAGCGAGCCAGGTTCACCGGGCGCGAGAAAGCGCGAAGCGTCCGCTCGCCACGGAGGTTCACGTAACCTTCGAAGTAGCTCATGACCAGCTCCCGCACACTCCGGTACACGGGCTCGCGATAGCGCAGTCCGGAAAAGTTGGACTTGGCGATGGCGCCCCAGTGACCGCGTAGGCGGAACACCGCGATCACGTGGTCGGTGTCCTGCACCGCCTCGAGGTCGACGAGGAGCGGCGAATGGCCGAGAACGCGCAGGGCGGCCGCCGCGAACACGGCGCCCTCGAGGCAGTGCGCGGTGCCCTCGCGCAGCACGGCGCGCGGCGACCATGCGGTGCCTGCCAGGTGATACGGCATGACGTCGAGAGCCCGTTGGATCCCCCACGGGCTGCCCAGGGCGCGGAGCCGCCGGAGCTCTGCCGGGGTGAAGCCGGCCCGCGTCAATGCGTGACCGGACGCTGGGCGTGGGCGGGAGGCGCCTCCGCCGGCACCCCCGCGAAGCGCTCGCGGAGCCGCATCCAGAGCTCGAG
>DATGCY010000152.1:0-2777 GCA_035311385.1 Candidatus Methylomirabilota bacterium | reverse complement strand
TTACAACGGCGCGCAGGTCCGGCGCTTTCGTATCTTCGTCAACCTATTCACGTTCACGATGCTGTTCGCGGTGACGTCAAACAACGTCGGCTTCATGTGGATCGCCATCGAAGCGACAACCATCACCTCTGCTCTGCTCATTCCCCTCCAGGTGACGAAGGCCTCGGTAGAGGCGTCCTGGAAGTACATCCTGATTGGATCCATCGGCATCGCGCTGGCCTTCGGGGGGACGGTGCTTGGCTACTTCGACTTCGTCAACATGGCCGGCCGCCACGAGACCGCCCTGAACTGGACAGTGCTGGTAGCCTCGGCCGCGCATCTCCACCCGCAGGTGATCCAACTCGCCTTCGTCTTCATCCTCGTCGGCTACGGGACGAAAGCCGGGCTCGCCCCCATGCACACTTGGCTGCCCGACGCCCATGCGGAGGCGCCGGCCCCGCTGTCCGCCATGATGTCCGGCGTGCTGCTGGCGGTGGCACTGTACGCGGTAGTGCGCTGGCAAGCCGTGGTGAACGCGGCGGTGGGGCGCGGGTTCACTGACGGTCTCTATATCGCGCTCGGCGTGCTGTCGATCGTGATTGCGTCGTTCAGCCTCGTGGTCCAGAGCAACTACAAGCGCATGCTCGCCTACTCCAGCATCGAGCACACCGGTCTGATCTGTGTGGGCCTGGCCTTGGGCCCGCTCGGGATCTTCGCAGCGATGCTCCACATGCTCAACCACACCCTCGCGAAGTCCACGATGTTCTTCCTGGCGGGACGCGTGCTCCACCGGTACGGGACCGCCGAGATCGGGCACGTGTCCGGACTGTTGAAGGCGATGCCGTGGACCGGCGGCCTGTTCGCCACCGGGCTGCTCGCGGTGATCGGCTTGCCCCCGTTCGGCCTTTTCCTCTCAGAGTTTGCACTCATCCGGGCCGGCTTCGCGGCGGGACGGCCGTGGTTGATGGGCCTGGTGCTGGCCCTCATGACCGTCGCCTTCGTCTCGATGATCGGGCACCTGAACCGGATGCTCTACGGCGCGCCCGCCGCAGGTGTCTCGGTGGGCGAGGGGAGCCACTGGCCCCTGGTTCCGCTCGCTGCGTGCATGGTCACCTTGCTCGTTTTCGGCGTCACGCTGCCCACCCCGCTCGAGACCCTCCTGCGCCAGATCGTTGAGATCGTCGGGTCGTGACTTGCCCGGCCGAGCTCATGACGCTTCTCCTAGCCGAGCGGCGTGCCGAGCACGTGTCCGACGTTCGCGTGGTGCGGGGCAACGAGATGCATTGCACGGTCCGCCCGGCCGCGGTGCCGGCCCTGGCCGCCCACCTTCGCATCGGCTTCGGCGCGGAGCTGACCTTCATGGCCGCGAGCGACCGCCGGGCCGATAGCGGCGAGTTTGAGATCACCTATCTCTTCGCCCCCGAACGGGGAAACTGGTTCGTCCACGCCACCGCCGCGGTGCCTGAGGCCGACCCTCGGATCGTCTCGCTCGCCACCTTCCACTATCCGGCCTCGCGCTTCGAGCGCGAGATCTACGATCTCTTCGGGATTGTGGCCGAGGGACACCCCGATCCCCGCCCGCTGGTCCGCCACGCCTTCTGGCCCGCCGACTACTTCCCGCTGCGGAAGGACGCGACGCCGCGCGAGTTCACCGACGACGGGCGCCCCTTCCCATTTACCGAGGTGGGCGGCGAGGGCGTGTACGAGATCCCGGTGGGGCCGGTCCACGCCGGAGTGATCGAACCCGGCCACTTCCGTTTCAGCGTGGTGGGCGAGACGATCATCGATATGAAGTCGCGCCTCTACTTCACCCACAAGGGCACCGAGAAGCTCTTTGAGGGTCGCGAGCCGGCCGCCGGGGTCGAGCTGGCCGAGCGTATCTCAGGTGATACGACCATCGGCCACTCGCTCGCCTTCTGCCAAGCTCTCGAGGCGGCGGCCGGATTGACGATCCCCGACCGCGCGAAGTATCTGCGCGTCGTCCTCCTCGAGATGGAGCGACTCTACAACCACGTGGGCGACTTCGGCATGATTGCCAACGACACCGGATATGCGGTGGCACATTCGCATTGCTTCCGGATCCGTGAGCAGTTGCTGCGCCTCAATAAACGCCTAACCGGCAATCGCTTACTGCGTGGGGGGATCGTCCCCGGGGGCGTGAGGTACGACCTGCCGCCTGACCTCGATCTAGCCGTCGAGGTTGAAGCTGCTCTCCAAGACTTCGACGAAATTGTCGAACTGACGCTCGCGAACACGCTCGTCATGGATCGGCTCGAGGGGACCGGGCACCTCGGCACCCGGACCGCGCGCGACCACGGCGCGCTAGGCTATGTGGCGCGAGCCTCAGGCATTGACACTGACGTGAGGCGTGATCACCCCTTCGCGGCCTACGGCGGCCTCGAGTTTCGTGTATCGCTTTTCGAGTCGGGCGACGTCAAAGCCCGAACCTTTGTGCGGGTCGAGGAGGCCCGGGAGGCAGTACGGCTGATTCGGCAAGCCGTTGACCGCTTGCCAACAGGAACGCTGGCATCGCCATTGGACAGAGTGCCCCCCTTCGAGCCTGCATTTGGTCTCGTGGAAGGATGGCGAGGCGCGATCATTCACTGGGTGATGGCGGATCGTACAGGACGCCTTCTCCGCGTCAAGATCATGGACCCGTCCTTCCTCAACTGGCGCCCACTCTCCTACGCGCTGCTCAAGAACATCGTTCCAGACTTTCCGCTCTGCAATAAATCCTTCAACCAGTCGTATTCTGGCAATGACCTCTGAATCGGGAGCGTACTTGCGTGGCCCCCAAG
>DATGCY010000151.1:0-2378 GCA_035311385.1 Candidatus Methylomirabilota bacterium | reverse complement strand
CGGCCGACTCTCCAACATCCTCAACGCCACCGCTCACGCCACGGGTCAGGTCGTCGTGTACTCGGACAGCGATATGCGTCTGGAGCCTGCGTACCTGAGGACGATCGTCGCGCCGCTTGCCGATCCTCGCGTAGGCGTCGCATGCACTCTGTACCGGGCCGAGGGGGCCGACAATCTGTTCGAGGCGCTCGAGTTGCTCTCACTGAACACCGACTTCCTGCCCGCCATGGTGTTCGCCACCGAAACCGGCGCCGCGCTGGCCTGCCCAGGTGCGTCGCAGGCCATTCGCCGAGAGACCCTGACGCGGATCGGGGGTCTCGAGCCGATGGCGTATACCCTCGTGGAGGACCTCGAGTTGGGCCGCGCGGTCGTGGCCGCCGGGTTGACGATCGCCTTCGTCGCTCATGTCGCGGTGACGGGGGTAGACCTTCGGCGGGCTTCGGTGTGGTGGCATCACCAAGTGTACTGGGAGCAGAACACGCGGGTGGCCAACCCCGTAGGGTATTTCTTCACCTGGCTGGTTCGCGGCGTTCCGTTTGCCGGCCTGTACGCGCTCATCGGGGGCTCTGAATGGTGGTTGGTGTTAGCCACGACGCTCGCGGTAAGGCTCGGCACGACCGTGGTGACGTCGACGCTGCTCGGCGACCGAGAAGGGATTCGCCGATTGTGGTTGTTGCCCGTGCGAGACACGGCCGGCCTGTTCGTGTGGCTCGCCAGCTTCATCGGGCGAAAGGTTCACTGGCGAGGTCGGGTCTTCGTGCTGAGCGGCAATGGAATGATCGAAGTGTGAAGAAGCTCGTGGTGACGGCCGATGACTTCGGTCTGAGCTCCGAGGTGAACGAGGCGGTGCGTCGCGCGCATCGTGAGGGGATCCTGACCTGCGCGAGCCTCATGATGGGGGCGCCGGCGGCCAAGGAGGCGGTGGCCATCGCGAAGATGGACGGATTGCCCGTCGGTCTTCATCTGACGCTGGTCGATGGACGATCCGTGCTGTCGCCCGACCGCGTTCCTGACCTCGTCGATGCTCGAGGAGCGTTCCGGGCCGGCTTGGGCGGCCCGGCGGTGCGACTCGGGCTATCTGCGCGAGCGCGATCGCAGGCTCGGGCGGAATGCGAGGCCCAGGTAGACGCCTTCCTGGCCACGGGTCTGAAGCTCGACCATGTCAACGCGCATCATCACTTTCACCTGCATCCCTCGGTCCTGACGATCGTCGTCGAACTGGCTCAACGATATCGTGCCGCCGTGCGGGTACCCTTCGAGCCCACCATGCCGCCGTACCGCTCGACCCTGCTCGCGACCGTCATGGTGCCGTGGTCCCTGCGAGCCCGACGCCGATTGCGGCGAGCCGGCATCGTCACGAACGACGCGCTGTTCGGCCTCTACGACACGGGGGTAATGACCGAGACGGCATGGCTACGCATCGTGCCGCGAATCGGGCCCGGGGTCACGGAGGTGTACTGCCATCCATCGCTGATACCACCGTCGGCCAACGAACTGGCCGCGCTCCTGAGGCCCGTCGTCCGGGCGGCCCTGGACCGCGCCGATATCCACCGCACGTCCTTCGCCGGGGCGTCGGTCGGGCCATGAGGAGGGCAATCCCACAATGAAGAGGACCTTGTTCCTGAATCCGCCGTCGTTCGAAGGCTTCGACGGAGGCGCGGGATCACGCTACCAGGCGCGGCGCGAGGTTCGCTCGTTCTGGTATCCGACCTGGCTCGCTCAGCCGGCGGCGCTGGTGCCGGACAGCAAGCTCGTCGACGCGCCGGCCGCGAACGTCACGCTCGACGAGGTACTTCGGCAAGCGAAGGGGTTCGAGCTGTGCTTCATCCACACCAGCACGCCGTCGTTCCGCGCCGACGTGAAGACCGCGGAGGCGATGAAGGATGTCAACCCACAGATGACGATGGGCTTCGTGGGCCCGCACGTCGCCGTCTTGCCGGAGGAAGCGCTGAAGGCCTCGACGGCGATCGACTTCGTCGCCCGCCTCGAATTCGACTACACCTGTAAGGAAGTAGCGGAGGGCCATCCGCTCGAGAAGATCGACGGGCTCAGCTACCGCGCGCCGAGCGGCGAGATCGTTCACACTCGCGACCGCGCCCTCACGAACATGGAGTCCTTGCCGTGGGTGGTCGATGTCTATCGGCGCGACCTGCGCATCGAGGATTATGAGATCGGGGAAGCCCTCTATCCCTTCGTGTCGTTTTACGCAGGTCGCGGCTGCCGCTCGCGCTGCACGTTCTGTCTGTGGCCGTACACGGTGGGAGGGCACACGTACCGCGTGCGCAGCCCGCAGAACGTCGTCGGCGAGGTGAAACGGGCGACCGAGTACTTTCCCCAGATCCGGGAGGTGTTCTTCGACGACGACACGCTGACCGATG
>DATGCY010000150.1:0-8762 GCA_035311385.1 Candidatus Methylomirabilota bacterium | reverse complement strand
TTCATCGTCCACAACATCCTGATCACCGACAACGGTATCCACATCATCGAGAACGTGCGAACGGATCTGATGGCCGCCGAGGCGAACAGCACCAACCGCGCGACCTTCTTCTTCAACATGACGGTTCCCCGCGCGGTCGGGCTGACCGGCAACTTCGTCGGGATCGACGGGATCCGCTAGAGCATCCGTGGCAGCCAGGGTGTCGCGGCCGGCTCGCTTGCTCGAGGGCCGGCCGCGCGTCCTGCACGCCGTCGCTGTCGTCGTCGTTGCTTCCTTCGTCGCATTTGTCCTCCCTGCGGCCTCTCAGGCCCGGCGCTACACTATCGCCTTCGCCAACCTCACAGAGGAACCCGGCCTCCCCGTCGAGGGCACCGGCTTCACCGGCGCCGATGTGCGTCAGAGCTTTGTGCTCGCCGCCCGTGGGCAACCCATCGACCTCGTTCTCTACGACAACCAGAAGGATCCGGCCAAAGCGCTCGCCAATGCCGCGGATGCCATTCAGAAGAAGGTGGATCTCTACATCCAGTACTTCCCGGACACCGCCGTCAATAAGGATGTCTCTGAGATGCTCCGGCGGGCGGGAATCCCCGCCATGGCCGTGAACTACCCGATGCCTGGCTCACCGCTGTACGGGGTGAACAATGGCGCCGCCGGTCGGATCGCGGGGGAGGCGCTCGCCCAATTCGCCACCCAGAGGTGGGCGGGCCAGCCGATGGTCGCCATCGTGCTGGGCAACCTCACCGACCAGGCCAATGGACTCCCCGAGCGCTCGCAGGGGGTGCGCGAATCGCTGACGCACCTTCTCCCCGCCGTGCGGATCGTCGCGCTGGACACGCGGGGCAATCCTGCGCAGATCAGTCCGCTGCTGGGCAGGGCGGCCGCGTCCAGCCCGAACACTCGCTTGCTGATCGCCGCCCTGGACGATACGACGGCACTGGCCGCGAAGGCCACGCTCGACGCGGTGAGCCGCACGGCGGATGGCGTCATCGTTGGGCTGGGGTGTGATCGATCGGTACACGGCGGCGCGAGCGAGAAGAAAGAGATCGATCCCAACAACCGGGGCAGCATCTTGATCGGTTCGGTGGCCTTCTATCTCGATCGCTACGGGTACGAGGTGCTGCCGCTGGCCCTCCGCATGTTGCACGGCGAATCGATTCCGCCCCGCACGCCGACACGGCACACCTTGATCACAATGACGAACGTGTGGCGCGAGTACCCCCCATACGACATGCAGTAGCGCCGTCTAAAACCGACGGCTAGTCGTCGCCGTCTCCTTGACCGGCTCAGAATCGCTGGGCTATCGTTTTCGCCGTGACCCCCGCGATACCGGCGTGGCGTTCGTCGTGGGGGAAGCCCAGCGCTTTCGGCCGGCTCACCATCGGCGTGGCCTTGCTCCTCCTGCAACTGGTGGTGGTCGCGTTCGCTTCCGGAGGCACCATCACCGGCCTGGTGAGGGACGCGCTCGGCCGGCCCCTGGCTGGCTCCGCAGTGAGGCTCGAGACGAGCGATGGCCGGACGACAGGACGCACGCTGTCCGACGCCCAGGGCCGATTCTTCTTCGGCGACGTGCCCCCGGGGACTTACGCGCTAGTGGCTGAATTCGCTGGATTCGAGACGGCGACTGCGGTCGGAACAATCGTGGAGGCGGAGAACTGGAGCGTGGAGCTCACCCTTGCCTCCCGCAAGCCTCTCGACGTCGCGGTGGCGACGAAGCGGCTAGAGGATCCGCGCATCACCACGCCCCCCTCGATCGGCGCTCCCGCGTACGAGATCACGAGCAAAGCGATCGAAACCCAGCCCGGGGGCGAGAACAACTCGCTCAGCCAGGTTCTCCTCCAGGCTCCCGGAGTGACCCAGGACGCATCGAGTGTGGGGGGGATCCATGTGCGCAACCAGATGGGAAACATCCAGTACCGCATCAATGGTGTTGCCCTGCCGGAAGGGGCGACGCTCTTCGGCCAGAGCGGCGGCCTCAGTCCGCGACTGGCCGAATCGGTGACGCTCCTCACGGGCGCCCTGACCGCGGAGTACGGTCTTCGCACCACGGGCATCTTCGACATCCAGACCAAGAGCGGGGCCCTGGACCCGGGTGGCCATGTCGGCATGTATGGCGGCAGCCAATCCTGGATCCAGCCGAGCGCCGAGTACGGCGGGACCCTCGGCCGTCTCAGCTATTTCGTGACCGCGGACTATCTCCAGAACAGCATCGGCATTTCGCCGGCCACGCCCGGCGGCGCTATCCACGACGACACGCAACAGGGTCATGGCTTCGGGTACTTCGAGCTCCTCCTCGACCCGACCAGCAAGATCAGCGCCGTACTCGGCTCCTTCGTCGGAAATTTCCAGATCCCGAACAGCCGAGGCGGCACCCCGACCTTCACCGTGGATGGCGTGACGAGCTTCGATTCGACCCAGGTCAACGAGACACAGCTCGAGCAGAACTACTTCGCCGTTCTGTCGTATCGGAAGGCCGAGTCCGAGTGGGGCGTCCAGGTCGCGACCTACGCTCGCTACGGCAGCCTCTCTTTCCATCCCGACCCGCTTCCCGATCTCCTCTTCAACGGGATTGCCCAGCGGGTGAGCCGAGGAAGCACCGCCACCGGCCTCCAGGTGGATGCTCGTTACGCGCTGTCCCCGAACCACACTCTTCGCACGGGAGGCCTCTTCTCAGCCGATCTCACGACCGTCCAGAGTACTTCCTCGGTTCTACCTGCCTCGGGCGGTCTCCAGACGTCCGATCAACCCTTCGAGGTCTTCAACAGCGTCGGACAGACGGGGTACACCTATGGGCTCTATGTCCAGGACGAGTGGCGAGCCCTTCCCAGCCTTACTGTCAATGGCGGACTGCGATTCGATGGCTACGATGCTTTCCGGAACGAGTGGCAGGTGAGCCCACGGCTCAACACAGTCTGGCGGCCCACGCCCACGACCTCCGTGCACGCGGGCTACGCGCGCTACTTCACCCCGCCCCGCCAGGAGTTCGTCTCCTCCGCGACCCTCGCGAAGTTCGCGAACAGCACAGCGGCCCCCGAAGTCTCGCAGAACTCGGCGCCGCGCGCCGAGCGCGCCAACTACATCGATGTCGGGGTCACGCAGCAGATCCTTCCCGGCTTCAAAGTCGGTCTGGATGGCTACTACAAGCAGGCTGACTATCAGCTCGACGAAGGGCAATTCGGCGCGCCCATCTTCCTGACCCCGTTCAACTACCGCCAGGCCTACACGTATGGGATCGAACTAACCACGGCCTTTGCCCTCGGCGGCTTCACGGGCTACGGCAACCTGGCGGCCGGGCGCCAGTGGGCCAAGGGCCTCGCTTCCTCGCAGGCTCTCTTTTCCGCGGAGGACTTCGCCTACATTCAAGAGCACTACATCGTGACCGACCATAGCCAGCTCATCACCGCCTCCGCCGGCCTCGCTTATCTTTGGCGAACCACACAGGCCAGCCTCAGCATGATCGCGGGCAGCGGACTCCGACGCAGCGTCAAGCATCCAAACGACTCGTCGAATCCGCCCTATCAGCAGCTGAACTTCGGGCTGACCCATGTATTCACTCTTCCGGCCATCGGAAAGCTCGAGGCGCGATTCGACGTGATCAACGTGCTCGACAACAACTACATTCTCCGCGACGGCACGGGCGTTGGCGTCTTCGCCAAGCAGTTCGGCCCGCCCCGCGGCTTCTTCGGCGGACTCAAGAAGATCTTCTGAGGCGAGGCCGCTGGCGAGCAGCTGCCTCGGTGGCGCCGTCTATTTCACGAGAACCGGAATGCGGATGTCGACGCTCGACGGGACAGGCTTCCCGTCGCGGGTGGCCGGAAAGAACCGCCAGCGTTTCAGCGAGTCGAGGAGGGCTCGATTCAGATCGGGATCGCTCGTCGGCTCGATGAGCTCGACCTCGGCGGTGCCGTCCTCGGCCACCCTGAAGCGCGCCAAGGCCACCGTGTCGATGTGTCGCCGCCGAAGCGCATCGGGAATCTCTGGCAACGGCTGGTAGAGCGCGCGCGCTCCCATGTGCCCGCCGCCCGACGGCGATGAGCGTGGCACGACCTCGCTCGGTGAGACCGGGGGAGCAGGCGGCGCGGGCGGCGGCGGCATCGGACGAGCGAGCGCGGGCCCGGCGGGGTCGGGTGGGCCCGACAACGGTGGGGCAGGGGACGGCTCCTCGGGGATGGATTCTCTCGATGCCGGTGGTCGGGCAATGTCCGGTGACGGCCTCGTCGGGCCGGATCGACGAGGAGATATCGATCGCGGTGAAGCCGCCGGCCGTGTCGGGAGTGTCTGGGGTGGCGGGTTTGCGGCCACGTCCTCCATGACGTCGACTCGAAGAGGAGGCGGGAGCGGAAGGGCGTCACGAGACCCTTCGATGACTCGAAGAAATCCCAGCAGGAATGCGAACGTCAAAACGATCGCGACCGGCGCCAGCCACGGCAGCCGGCTCCACGGGTTGTCGGAAAGGCGCAGGGTGGCGAATGCCCCGATTTGGTTCACGGGCCTACTGATGCTGAATCGCGAACAAGAAGTGCTCGGCGCCCGCCTCGCGGGCCTTGAGCAAGGCTTGAATGACCGTTCCACTCGGCGCCGCGCTGTCCACCGCGACGATGACGTTCGTGTCCTTGGCGCTGATCAGCGGTTGCAGAGCGGACACCAGGGTGTCCAGCGTGACCCCGGCTTGATTGATCAGAATCTGACCGTTTCGGGTCACCGTCATCGTGACGGATCGTGCGGCATGCACGAGCGGGGCTGACCCGTGGGGCAAGTTCACCGCGAGGGAATGCAGGTTCTGGAGCGACAGCGAGGCCAGCATGAACGCGGCGAGGAGGAAGAACATGACGTCGATCATCGGGATGACCTCGATGCGGCCGCGCCGACGCTGACGCAGGGGCCGTAGCTTCATGGATCAGCCTCGGTTCCCGTCAAGCGAATGTGGTCGATGATCCGGGTGCCGAGCTGTTCGAATTCGTCCATGACCTGGGCCAGACGATACGAGAAGTAGTTGTAGGAGAAGAGGGCGCCGATGGCGATGAACAAGCCGACGGCGGTAGCGATCAAGGCCTCGGCCACGCCTCCCGTGACGCCACGCGGGTCCACCAACCCCTCGGAGCCAAACAGCTTGAACGCCCGGACCATGCCGGTAATCGTACCGAGGAGGCCCAGGAGAGGCGCGGCGGTGACCGTGGTCTCGAGAATCCACAACCAGCGCCCGAGAGACTTCTCGATGAGACTCGCTTCCTCGGCCGCGCGTGACTCTATCCACCAGACCGGCCGCTTCCGATGCTCCATGATAATCCGGAAGAAGCGGGCGAAATAGTTCCGGGGGGCCAGCGTCTCGACCTCACGCTCGAGGGCTTGCCAGTCGAAGTCGTACGTCTCGGCTGCTGTGAGCAGGGAGTTGGGGAGTCGGGTCCGAGTCGCGAACACGAAGCCTTTCTCCAGCACCACGACGGCTGCCACCACGGAGAGCGCCAAGAGCGGGTAAATCATGGCGCCGCCAATCCGGAGGGTAGCGGCCAATGCTTGCAGCTCGTGCATCAGGAGATGCCTCGACTAGGGCCGGCGCGAAAGGTCCGCGATGTAGATCGCTTCGGCACCTTCGCCGGTGGCCGTGGGCGCCGAGGTGAACGTCACGTGGCCTCTCGCGCCCATGGTGACGGTGGGATATAGCCCGAAGGATTCGAGCCTGGCTCCGTTAGGTAGCGAATCGCCGATCCCTGCAACTTTCGTCAGCCCTACTGGCCCAGATACATAGACCGCCGTCGACGGAGGGCCGGGGTCGACCGACGCCGTGAAAGCGACGGCTCCGCCGGAACCGAGCGTCGGCCAGAATCCGAAACTCGAGAAGACGCCCCCACCGGGAGCGGGATCGCCGAGCGCCGCGACCTTCCTCAATTGGGTCCCCTCCGCTACGAAGAGAGCGGAAGGAACGGATGCCCCTTTGAGGAGTGCGGCAAATGCCACGGCCCCCGTGTCGTCGATGGTGACGCGCTCCGAGAACTTGGCAAAGACGCCGCCGAGCGGCGTGCTGTCCCCAGCTCCTGCCAGCATGCGCACGCGATCCTCAACGACGGTGAAGACACCCCCCGGGACACTTCGACCCTCGACGACCGCGGCAAAGGCGACCACGCCCGCATTGTTCAGCGCCGGCGCCCCGAAGGCCGCAAACGTGCCGCCCGCCGGCGCCGGATCCTCCTGACCCACGATCTTTCGGAGGCGGCCGCCCCTTCGCATGTGGATCGCCTCGACGGTGTCGCGGCCGCGGCGCACCGTGGCGAGGAAGGCAATGTCACCTCGGTCATTGAGCACCGGGAAATCGAGGCTCGCGAACGTTCCCGAAGGCATTCCGGGAGCCGGCTCGCCCGCGACGGCGACGGCACGGTGGACTCCGCGGGAAGACAAGAAGATACCCTCGACGGTCTTGCCCTTCGAGACGGCGGCGGCGAAGACCACGCTCCCCTCGGCGTTGACGGAGGGAACCGGATGACGGCCGAAGCCGGACAGCGCACCACCGCCAGGCGCCCGATCGCCCTCGGCCGCTACTTTGACGATCCCTCGCGAGGTAGCGAGAAAGAGCCCTTCCGTTCCCGGCCCGCGTAGGAGACTGGCGAAGAACGCGACTTCGCCCCGGGCATTCGGCGGGGCGATGATCGGCTGAGACTCGATGCCGAAATGCTCGAACGTCCCACCTCCGGGCGCCGATTGTCCCGCGGAGGCCACGGTTCGGAGGAGAGCGGGTTGGCTCGCGACGGATCCGGGCATGACCAGCAAGCACAGCGCGGCCGAGACGCGGAGCGAGATCAGACGAGCCATTGCGCTGGAGTATAGGGAGGTGGTTCAATCCGGTCAAATGGCTACGGGACGGGTGAGGCGACTGCTTCTTCTTGCCGGCACCTGCGTCATGCTCGGCATCCTGATGCCGCGCTCTGTCGCCACCGCACCGCCCCCTTCCCCGTCCGCTGAGCTTCGCGGGGCCTGCTATTGCCGGGCGATGGGGCAGCTCAATTGTGTCGGCGTGATCACCCAGGCGGAGTGCAACAAGCACTGTGCCGAAGCCTTGTGTGACGACTGGTTCTGGATGGAGCGGCTAACCTGTTGGAACTGGGGTTACGGAGGGTGATCGACCCTCCAACACCGCGCCGACGAGGCACGCTGACCCCGTACCTGTTTCTCCTTCCCGGCGTCGCCCTCTTCGCTGCCTTCCGACTGTACCCGCTCCTCGACGGTCTCCGTTTGTCCTTTACCAACGCGCGCCTCGGCCGCGCGCAATACGCATTCGTGGGTCTCGGCAATTACCAGAAGCTCCTCGAGGACACGCGCTTCCATGTGAGCCTCGTCAATACCGCTTTCTACGCGGTGGCCAGCACGCTGCCCATCCTCGCCATTCCGCTCGTGCTGGCCATTGCCCTCGATCGCGGCGTCGCCCTGCGCACGTTCCTGCGCGGCGCCTTTTTCTTTCCGTTCACGCTCTCCGTGGTCACGGTGGGACTGGCGTGGCTTTGGCTGCTCGACCCCGTGGTGGGACCCTTCAACTACTACCTGAAGGCCCTCGGCCTGCCCGCGCGCTCCTGGCTCGCCGATCCCAGCACGGCGATGTGGGCCATCATCATGACCTCTGTCTGGTGGGTTACCGGCTATTACCTCGTGATCTACCTGGCGGGCCTGCAGGATATTCCCCGCGAGCTCTACGAGGCGGCGGCCCTCGACGGAGCGAGCGGCTGGCGAAGCTTCTGGAGCGTCACCGTGCCACTCCTCCGGCCCGTGTTCCTGTTTGTTTTCGTCACCCACATCATCGGCTCCTTTCAGATCTTCGGGCAGGTCTTCATCCTCACCCAGGGCGGGCCGGGCGACGCTACGCGCACAGTGGTGCAGCATCTCTACGAGACGGCCTTTCAGAACTTCTTCCAGTTCGGCTCCGCCTCCGCCATGGCCTGGGTCCTCTTCGCGGTGATCCTCGTGTTTTCCCTCTTGCAGTTTCGGCTGTTGCGCGGTCACACCCAGTACTGAGCCATGCCCTCGCGGCGCCCGCTCCTCACCGTGGTCATGATCGCCTGCGCCGTCTTCTGGCTCCTCCCCGCGGTGTGGGTGCTCGTCACTTCTTTGAAGCCGAGTGCTAACATCATCAGGCTGCCGCCGGAGTGGATTCCGCGCCCGGCCACCCTCGCCCACTACCACGAGGTGCTCTTCAGCAGCTCGCGCACCGCGCGCATGGGCCGCGCCTTCCTCAACAGCGCGGTGGTCTCGGTGGGATGCGTGGTGCTGGTCGTACTCACCAGCGCGCTCACCGCCTATCCGCTCGCGCGCATGCGCTTCCGCGGGCGCGACGTCATCTTCGCGCTTCTCGTGGGCAGCCTCATGATCCCCAACGCGGTGGTGCTGGTGCCGCAGTACATCTTGACCCAGCAGCTCGGCTGGCTCAGCACCTACCAGGGCATGATCGTGCCCGAGGCGGCCATGACCTTTGCCTTCGGCGTGTTCCTCCTCCGCCAGTTCTTCCTCACCTTGCCCACCGAGCTGGAGGACGCCGCCCTCATTGACGGCGCGGGGCCCTGGCACATCTTCACGCGCATCGTGCTGCCGCTCTCCCAGCCCGTGCTGGGCGCGCTCGGCATCTTCGCCTTCCGCTCCGCCTGGAACGACTTCCTGTGGCCGCTCATCGCGGTGAACAAGCCCGAGATGTTCCCGCTCCCCGTGGCCCTCGCCCTCCTGCGCAGCGCCTACAGCTCGGAGTCGTACGGACCGATCATGGCCGGCGCGACCCTGAGCGCCCTGCC
>DATGCY010000149.1:0-2979 GCA_035311385.1 Candidatus Methylomirabilota bacterium | reverse complement strand
CGGTCCATGCGGATGAGCTTCGCCCGCTCGCGCAGGTAGGCAGGGGCGAGCAATTCGCGCAGGGGCACGCCGCCCTCCTTGGCGTCGCCGTAGTAGCGCTCGCGGTCGGCGAAGGCGAGCTTGAGCGCCTCCGCCACGGCGTGGATGTAGGGCGTGGAGTTGTGACCCATGGCGCGGAGATCGAGCGTCTCGAGCATGCCGAGGGCTTGGAGGAGCACCGGCCCCTGTGTCCACGCCGCCTGCCCGAGGATATCGCGCCCCGCGAAGGACACGCGCGCCGGCGGCTCGAAGGTCGCGCGGTATCCCGCGAGGTCGCCCGCGCGCAGGAGCCCGCCCACGCGCTCCGAGAAGGCGCCGATGGTGGCGGCGATGTCGCCGCGATAGAAGCGCTCACGCGCGGCCGCGATGCCCGCCGTCCGGTGCCCGCGGCCGCGCGCGTCGGCCTCCACGAGGCGACGCAGCGTGCCCGCGAGGGCGGGCTGCACGAAGAGCTCGCCCACCCGCGGCGCACGCCCGCCGGGGTAGAACACGTCGGTGCCGCCCGGCGGATAAAGATCGAACTGGGCCCGGCTCTCGGGAATGGCGAGGAGCTTGTGCATGTACTCGTACATGGGGAAGCCGTGCTCCGCGTAGTGAAGCGCGGGGGCGAGCACCTCGCCGAGGCTTCGGGTGCCGAAGCTCTCCAGCACCGTGAAGTAGGCGTCAACGGCTCCCGGCACCGTGAAGGAGAGATGGGCGTCCGGCCCCGGCCCCGTGGGGATGCGATCGAGCTGGCGACCGCGGAAGAAGTCGATGGTGGCGAGCGCGGGCGCGGTGCCCTGGCCGCTCACCGCCACTGTCTCACCGCGCCGGACGTCGTGCACGAGGGCGACGCACTCGCCGCACAGCGTGTAGGACGCCGTGGGCTCGACCACCGCCGCCGCGAAGCCCGCGGCCACCGCGGCGTCGAAAGCGTTGCCGCCGTCCAGCAGCATGCGCATGCCGGCCATGGATACGAGCGGATGGCCAGACGAGATCACGCCCTGCGTTCCCGACACCACGGGACGCGAGGTGGCCGTGTCGGTCTGGTGGTGCTCGGTTTCGAGATGACGCCGCGTCGTCACGGTCTTTTTCTCCCCTCACCCTCGAGGAAGAGGGCGATCAGTGGAAGAAGACGCCGGCGTCGATGTTCAGCACCTGGCCGGTGACACTGTCTGACTTGCAGAACGTGACCACCTGGTCGGCCACGTCCTCCACGCTCGCCGCGCGCTTCAGGGCCGCGCGCTGCCGCGCCCCGTCCGCCTGCTCCGGGCGCAGCCGCGAGGTCATCCGCGTGCCTTCCATCAGGCCAGGGGCGACGCAGTTCACCGACACGTCGGGGGCGAGGGCGACGGCGAGGCAGCGCGTGAGGTGGATCAGGCCCGCCTTGCTGGTGGCGTAGGCGATGCTGCTCCCCCCGGGGTTGAGCCCGGCCACCGAGGCGATGTTGACGATGCGGCCGGCGCCACTCTTCTTGAGGTGCGGAGCGGCGGCGCGGCACACGAAGTAGGGGCCGCGCAGATTGGTGGCGAACAGTCGATCCCAGATCTCGGGATTGAGCGCCTCCAGATCGGGGAAGGGAATGCTGATGTTCCACGCCGCATTGTTGACGAGGATGTCGAGACGGCCGTAGTGCTTCGCCACCGCCTCTACCGCGGGGGAAATGGCCTCGGCCTGGGTCTGGTCGAGGGCCACGCTCCACGCTCGGCGGCCCAGCGCTTCTACGGCGGTCGTGGTCTCGCGCGCGGCGTCCGCGCGCTCGAGATAGGTGATGGCGATGTCGGCGCCCGCAGCCGCGAGGGCGCGCGCGATGGTCATGCCGAGAAGTCCGGTGCCGCCCGCCACGAGTGCGACGCGATCCTTGAGGTCCATGACGGGGGGAGAGTATCACGTCGACCGGCCCGTGTCTCGGGTGCGACCCGACATCGCGCATTGACCTTTCGCGACGGCTGGCGCACTCTCTCCGCGGAGGTCATTCCGAGTCCTTGCCCGCATCGGTGCAGTCCGCAAGGCTGTCGACGTTTGCCGCTCTCAAGGGGCGAGAGTACAGCCTCTACTGGTTCGGCCTCGTCTTCTACGTGCTCGGCCACCGCGCCGAGTACACGACCTTCGCGTGGATGACCTGGGAAGTCAGCCGCAATCCCCTCTCCTTGGCCTATCTCGGCCTCGCCCAGGGCGTGCCCCTCGTCCTCTTCCAGCTCTGCGGCGGCGTGCTCGCCGATCGTATCAACCGGCTCCGGCTCCTCGTGGCGACGCAGACCCTGGTGTCCCTCGTGCTCGGCACCGCGTTCCTCCTCACCGTGTTCGGCCTGGCGCGGCTCGAGATCCTCCTCGCCCTCGCCGCGCTGAGCAACGTCTTCCGCGCCTTCGACGAGCCGAGCCGCATGGCGCTCGTGCCGCAGCTCGTCGACCGCGATCGTCTTCCCAACGCCATCGCCCTCGGCTCCATTCCCTGGCAGGCCGGGCGCATGGTCGGCCCCTCCGTTACAGGTATTCTCATCGCCGCCCTCGGGGGCGCCGTCGGCTTCGGCATGGCCGCGGCGTCGTCGTGCCTCGCCCTTCTCCTCTACAGCCGGCTCCGGCTGAAAGTGCCTGTCCGTCCCGCCGACGGGCGTCACGTGCTCCAGCAGTTCGCGGAAGGCATGAGCTTCGTGGGGCACAACTTCGTGTTCGCGTGCCTGATCGCCCTCGCCCTCTTCAACAGCCTCTTCGCCATGTCCTACCTCACCCTCCTGCCCATCTACGCCGACGCGTACTTCGGCGCCGGTTCCACCGGCTTCGGGCTGCTCAATGCCGCGCATGGGACGGGCGCGCTCGTGGGCACACTCACCGTGGCGACCATCGCCCACCTCCTCCGCCGCGGCCGCGCTCTCCTCACGGGGGCGGCTTGCGTGGGCATGGCCCTCATGCTCTTCTCGCGCACCCACGGCCTCGCCGTCGCCCTTCCCGTGCTGGTCATCG
>DATGCY010000148.1:0-6319 GCA_035311385.1 Candidatus Methylomirabilota bacterium | reverse complement strand
GTGGTCATGGACTACCTGGTCGCCGTGCGACTGGCGGATCCCACGAGGAGACGCAAGATGGAGAAGCACATCGACAAGCTGACGGGGCACACCATCGTGGCCGGCCTGGGTCGGGTCGGCCGTCAGGCCGCCCGAGAGCTGGCGGCGGCGGGCGCGCCCTTCGTGGTTGTGGATCCGTCGGAGACCAGCGTACGCCTGGCCGAGGATCACGGCTGGCTCTGCTTGCCTGGGGACGCCACCGACGACGCCGTGCTCGAGCATGCGGGAGTCCGCCGCGCCCACGGGCTCATCGCCACCACGGCCAACGACGCCACCAACATGTACATCGTGCTCTCCGCCCGCGTGCTCAACGCCCGGCTTCACATCGTCTCCCGGGCGGTGGACGAGACGAGCGTGCCAAAGCTCACGCGCGCCGGCGCCGATCGCGCCATCAGCCCCTACGCCATAGGCGGCCATCGGCTCGCCCATCTCATCTTGAGTCCCACCGTGGTGGATTTCTTCGAGACGGCGCTGCGCCGCGGCAACGAGGCGCTCAACATCGAGGCGGTGGCGGTGAGTCCGGAGAGCCGGGCGGTGGGACGTAGTCTCGAGGCGCTCGCCTTACGGCAGATCACCGGTGCCACCGTGCTCGCCATCATCCGCGACGGCACGCCCATCGTGAATCCCGGTGGCGACCTCGCCCTCGCGGGCGGCGACCGGCTCCTCGCCCTCGGCACCCGCGATCAGCTCGAGCGCGTGGAGCGCGTCCTCGCCACGAAAGACTGACGTGCCCGCGTTCGCTTGACAGGGGGGCGGCGCGCGAGCAGACTCGCGCCTGTTTACTCCGCACGGACCGACCGAGGCCGATCGACGAGGCGGCCGGGTACTCCCATCATGCCGTCCGCCGGAGGGAGGATCGCCATGGCGAAGAAGCGCGCGAGCAAAGCGACCAAGCGAACCTCGAAGAGGAAGACGGCCACGAAGCGCGGCGGCGCTCTCGAGACGGCAGCCGGGGCCATCCGCAGGCTCGACGAGGAGTTCATGCGCGCGGCCGCTACCGGTGACGGCGAGGCGCTAGTCGATGCCTTCTACGCCCGCGACGCCGTGTTGCTGCCTCCCAATCAGCCAGCGGCGGAGGGGCGCGAGAACATCCGCCGGGTGCTGCAGGGCCTCATGGACTCCGGGGTGAGCAGCATCAAGCTCGAGACCACCGTCACGGGAACGGCGGGCGACCTCGCGTACGGCCGCGGCCGCTACACACTGTCCATCAATCCGCCCGAGGGCGCCCCGATGACCGACGTCGGCAAGTACGTCGTGGTGTACCGGCGGCAGGGCGGCACGTGGCGCGCGGTGGCCGACATCTTCAACAGCGACCAACCCGCCGGCGGTTGAGCTCGTGAGCGGCTCCCGCATCACGCGGCGTACCGCCGTCCTGGGGATGAGCGCGGCCTTGGCGAGGAAGGCCTGGGCGGCGCCTCTCGTCCCGACTCCCGAACAGACAGCCGGGCCATTTTATCCGAGCGTGTTTCCCGACGATCGCGATGCCGATCTCGTCGTGGTGAAAGGACGGACCGCTCGCGCCCAGGGCACCGTGCTCTACCTGAGCGGCCGTGTGACGGACACGAACGGCGCTCCTGCCGTCGACGCTCTCGTGGAGATCTGGCAGGCCGACAACTTCGGACACTACCTCGCCCCCAAGGACGGAGGTCCCGGGCCGCGCGACCCGAACTTCCAAGGCTACGGTCAGGTGAAGACGGACGCGACAGGCGCCTACCGGTTCCGCACCATCCGCCCCGTTCCTTACGCCTCGCGGCCGCCCCACGTCCACTTTCAGATCACCCACCCGCGGCTTCGTCCCCTCATCACCCAGATGTACGTGACGGGCGAGCAAGGCCAGGAAGACCCGGCGGCCTTCGGAGGTCAGCGCGTGCGTGAGGCGCTGTCAGTGGCGCTCCAGCCGGCGACCGAGGCCGGAGCCCTCGCCGCGCGCTTCGATATCGTCCTCGTCGCGCGCTAGTCGACCAGGGCGACGGCCCGCACCGGCGAGCCGTCGCCGCCCTCGAGCTTGAGGGGCAGCGCGATGAACTGGCAACGCGTCGCGCCGATCTGGTCGAGGTTGGTCAGGTACTCGATCACCGTGATGCCCGCGGGGAAGAACACGTCGTGGGTGGTGCACTCGTGCTTCGTCACGGTGACGCCCGGCTCGAAGGTCATGGTGCGGATGGCGTAGTCGGGAGGATAGTCGTAGCCGACGGCCTTGACCCCGCGTGCGACGAGCCACTCGCAGGCGCCGCGCCCCGTGAAGGGCGCCGCGCGCCAGAAGCGCTCACTCGCCACCTCGCACTTCCGGGGCCAGTCCGTGCGGAGCAGCACGATGTCTCCTCGCTCGATGTGACCGCCGCGTCGCTCGAGATCGCTCGCCGTCACTTCGCCGTTCTCGCCGAGATGGGTCAGGTCCACGAGGGCAGCCGGACCCATCCACTGATCCACGGGCATCTGGGCGATGTCGCGCTCTCCGGGGAGGAAGTGCACGGGGGCGTCCACGTGGGTGTAGGCGTGGCAGCTCGAGGTGAGGATGGTCGACTGGAAGAGGGCGCCCGACTCGTGCGTGGAGCGCCGCTCGCTCGCGACCTTCCAGCGGAAGTGCGGCTTGAGCGTGAAGGAAAGATCGACGATGCGCATGGACGGCATGGTGTCTCTGCCGCCGCTGCCTTGTCAATGGCCCGACGACCCGCTAGGCTGGCCGCGGTCTGCGCCGGGGCGCAAGGAGACGTGCATGTCGGAGACGCGAGGTCGGACGGTGCCGAGTGGCATCGGTGGTTGGCTGTATCTGGTCGCCCTCGGTCTCTGCCTCACACCGGTCCGCCTCGTGCTGGAGATCGTCCGCGGCCTTCGCGTACTTGATCCAGCGACCTGGCACGCGATGACCACGCCGGGGCGGCCCGCGTATCACCCGCTCTTCGGTCCGCTCATCGTGGGCGAGGTGGCGGCCAACGGGATCCTGCTCCTCTGGACCTTCGGGCTCCTCTATCTCTTCTTCACGAGACGCCGGATCTTTCCCCCCGTGATGGTTACCTTCCTCATCGTGCGCGTGCTGATCCAAGCGGCCGATCTCCTGGTGGCCCTGCTCATCCCCGTCGCGGCCGCCGCCATTGGCCCGAGCGTGTACAGCGCGCTCGGCGGCAGTCTGGTGCTGGTGCTCGTGTGGGTGCCGTACTTCCTCAGGTCACGGCGCGTGGACAACACCTTCGTGCGCTAGGCGGGACGAGAACGTGGTCGGTCAGTTGGCGAGATCACGCTCGCCTGGGGCCGCTGCCGTGTCGAGGCGTGCTCGCTTCATGGGTTGCGTTCCGAGCCACGCCGATCGACAATCATCGAGCATGCCCCGCTCGCGCAGCGTCGTGGTGAATCGGCTTATCCTGCTCGCGGTGCTTCTGGCCGGCATCATCTGTGTCTTCGTGTGGCGCGACTATTTTACCGTGCCCCAGATCCAGGGCCTCGTGGCTCGCATGGGCGCGTGGGGGCCGGCGGTGTTCGTCCTCCTCTACTCCATCGGTCCCGCCTTCCTCGTGCCGGGGCTGCCCTTCGACCTCGCCGCCGGGGTGCTCTTCGGTCCCTTCTGGGGCACGCTGTACGCGCTCGTCGGGTCGACCATCGGCGCCACCGTGGCGTTCATCGCTGCGCGCACCGTCGGACGCGAGTGGACCGAGGAGAAGCTCTCCGGGCCGCTGCGGAAGATCAAGAACGGCGTCGACCGGGGCGGCTGGGAGTTCGTGGCCTTCGCGCGCTTGGTGCCCGTGATTCCCTTCAACCTGCTCAACTATGCCCTCGGCCTCACGCGTATCCGGCTCGTGCCCTACGTCCTCGCATCGCTCGTCTTCATGGCGCCCGCCACCGCCGTCTACGTCTACGCAGGCTGGGCGGGCGGTGAGGCCCTGGCCGGCGAGGGCCCGCTCGGCGAGACGGCCTGGCGCGTGGGCATCGCGCTGACCGCGCTGGCCTGCCTCGCCGTGCTGCCGAGGCTCGTGGTGCGCTTCACTCGGAGCCAGCGCAAGCTGCCTGGCTGACGTCTTGCGCCATCGGGCGCTCGCGTCTATCCTGCGAAGATCCCACACGAAAGGAAATCTTTTATGGCCACGGCAACTCCGCGACTGATGGGCGCGCAGGTCAAGCGCAAGGAAGATCCGCGCCTCGTCACTGGTACCTCGACCTACGTCGGCGATCTCAACATCCCGGGTCTCCACTACGTCGCCTTCGTCCGGAGCCCGCATGCGCACGCCAAGGTGGGAAAGATCGACGCGACGGCGGCGGCGCAGCGGCCGGGCGTCTTCAAAGTGGTGACGGGCGAGGACATCCGGGGCCGCTGCAAGCCCATCCCGCTCGGAGGCCCGAGCGCGGAAGGCGGCGGAGCAGGAGAGACCAGCATTGGCCGCACGCACTTCCCCCTCTCCATCGGCCGCGTGCGGTACGTGGGTGAGCCGGTGGCGGCGGTGGTCGCGACGTCCGAGGCGGCGGCGGTGGACGCGGCCGCCCTCGTCATTGTCGACTGGGAGCCCCTGCCCGCGGTGGCCGATCAGCTCTCCGCCATGGCGTCTGGCGCGCCGCAGCTCTTCGACGACGCCGCGAAGAACATCGAGCACGAGACGAACATCAAGGCGGGAGAGCCCGACGCGGCCTTCGCGAAGGCGCACCGGGTGGTGAAGCAGCGCATGATCAGCCAGCGCCTGTGCGGCGTACCCATGGAGCCGCGCGCGGCACTGGCCGCGCCCGATCCCGCGGATGCCGGCCTCACCCTCTGGTCCACTCACCAGGCGCCGCACGCCCTCCGCAACGATGTCGCCGCCTGTCTTGGGCTCGAGCAGAATCTCGTGCGCGTCATCGCGCCGGAGGTGGGCGGCGGCTTCGGGGTGAAGTTCGGCGTGTATCCCGAGGACACCACGCTCGCCGCCATCGCCACGCTCTACCGCGTCCCCGTGCGTTGGACGGAAACGCGCGTAGAGCACATGACTTCGACCACCCACGGCCGTGCCCAGGTCACCGACCTCGAGGCAGCCGTGGAGGCCGATGGCACCATCACCGCCGTCCGCATGCACGTGATCGCGGACATCGGCGCCTATCCCATTTTCACGTTCATCCCGGATCTCACCCTGCTCATGGGCGTGGGCGTGTACAAGGTGACCAACGTCGACCTCAAGTCCACCTGCGTGTTCACCAACTCCACGCCCGTGGCCGCCTATCGCGGGGCCGGCCGGCCGGAGGCCGCCTACTATCTGGAGCGGCTGGTCGACGTGGTCGCCCAGGAGCTGGGCAAGCCGCCGGAGGAGATCCGCCGCAAGAACTTCATTCCGCCCGCTGCGTTCCCCTACAAGACGCCCACCGGACAGAACTACGACAGCGGCGAGTACGATCGCGCTCTCGGCAAGGCGCTGGAAATCGCCGGCGCGGCCAAGCTGCGCGCCGAGCAGAAGGCGCGTCTCGAGCGCGGCGACCGGACGCTGCTCGGCATGGGCATGGCCGTGTACGTCGAGATGTGCGGGTTCGGGCCCTTCGAGAGCGCGGTGGTGCGCGTGGAGCCCGCGGGCACGGTGACGGCCTTCACGGGCACCTCGTCGCACGGTCAGGGGCACGAGACGACCTTCGCCCAGATCATCGCCGATCACCTCGGGGTGGATTTCGACAAGGTGGTGGTCCGCCACGGCGACACTCTCAACACGCCCATGGGCAATGGCACGGGAGGCAGCCGCAGCCTCGCCGTGGGCGGCTCCGCGATCATCGGGGCCTCCCTCAAGGTGCAGGACAAGGCGCGGCGGATCGCCGCCCACATGCTGGAGGCAGCGGCCGACGACGTGGTCTTCGAGGCCGGCAAGTACCAGGTGCGGGGCGCGCCGGCCAAGGCGCTGACCATGGCGGACATCGCGCCCAAGGCCTACGCAGAGGGCCTGCCCGAGGGTCTCGACTATGGGCTCGAGGCGACGGAGTTCTTCCGCCCGCCCCAGCTCGTGTATCCGTTCGGGGCGCACGTGGCCGTGGTGGAGATCGACCGCGACACGGGGCAGGTGAGCGTGCGCGACTTCGTGTCCGTGGACGATTGCGGCGTGCGCATCAGCCCACTTCTCGTGACGGGGCAGGTCCACGGCGGCCTCGCTCAGGGCATCGCGCAGGCCCTCTACGAGGAGATGGTGTACGGAGCCGACGGCCAGCTCATCACTGGCTCACTGATGGACTACGCGGTGCCGCATGCGGGCGACCTGCCCATGTTCACCACCGACGAGACGGTGACGCCGACGCCATTCAATCCCATGGGCGCCAAGGGTATCGGCGAGGCGGCCACCATCGGCTC
>DATGCY010000147.1:0-5387 GCA_035311385.1 Candidatus Methylomirabilota bacterium | reverse complement strand
TCGCCCTGCCGGATCTCGAGAGTGCACTTGCTCGGAAGCTGGCGGCGCTCGCCATCGGGGTTGAGCACGTTGTCCGACGGCGTGCCCGGCCGACCGCCCGCGAGGCCGTAGGGGAGGTGGCGGCGGCGATCCGTGCGAAGCTGCAGCGTGCCCGTGGCCTCGAGGAAGCGGTACTGCCGTTCCACGGCGAGCCCGCCTCGATGCTTGCCCGCGCCTCCGGAGTCCGGCACGTAGCCGTAGCGCTCGATGAGGAGCGGGTACTCCGACTCGATCACCTCGATGGGATTGTTAGAGAAGTTGACCACGCTCGAGCTGCAGGCATCGACGCCGTCCCGAGCCGGGCGTCCGCCCCAGGAGCCGAAGAGGAACTCCAGGAACACGAAAGGCCGCCGCTCGCGATCGTAGCCGCCGAAGCTGACGCCGGTGTCACCACCCACCTCGCAGGCGAAGACGCGGTCGGGGGCGATCTGGGCCAGCGCGCCGAAAAGCGCGTTGGCGAGGCGGAAGCCCGTGAGGCCGCGCGCGGCCACCGCGGCGGGCATCACAGGATTCACGATGGTGCCGGGCGGGGCGATCACGTCGATGGGTCGGAAGTAGCCCTCGTTGTTCGGGGGGTCGCCGCCGATGAGGTGGCGCACCGTCGCGTAGACCGCGGACTTGGTGAAGGGCAGCGGCGAGTTGATCCCGCCGCGCACCTGGGGGGCGGACCCCGTGAAGTCCGCGATCATGCGATCGCCTGCCACGGTGAGAGCGACCGTGAGGGGGATGGGATCGGGATCGATGCCGTCGTCGTCGAGCCAGTCGGTGAACTCGTAGGTGCCGTCCGGCATGCGCGAGATGGCCGTGCGAGCAAGGCGCTCGGCCTGGGCGAGCAGCGTCGTGGTGCAGGCTTGGAAGCGCGCGGCGCCGTGCTGCGCGATCAGCTTGAGATAGCCCTTCTCGCCGGTGAGGCACGCGGCGACCTGTGAGCGCACGTCGCCCAGCACCTGGCGCGGCACGCGCACATTGCGGTCGATCATCTCGAACACCGCGTCCACCGGCTCGCCGGCCGCGTAGAGCTTCACGGCGGGGATGCGCAGCCCTTCCTGGAAGATCTCGGTAGCGTCACACCCGTTGCCGCCCGGCGTCTTGCCTCCCACGTCGAGTTGATGGCCGATGCTCGCGGACCATCCGACGAGGGCGCCGTCCAAAAAGATCGGCTTGAAGATGTAGAAGTCGGGCAGGTGGGTGCCGCCCTCGAACGGGTCGTTGAGGATGAACACGTCTCCGGGGTTGGTGCGGCCGGCGAACTTTTGGCGCACGCGCGCCATGGCGTCCGGGATGGAGCCCAGGTGCAGGGGCAGGGTGAGGCCCTGCGCGATGAGGCGCCCTTCCGCGTCGCAGAGGGCGCAGGACATGTCCATGGCGTTCTTCAGATTGTTCGAGTACGCGGTGCGCACCAGCGCGATGGCCATCTCGTCCACGATGGTGTCCAGCGCGTTCTTGATCAGCTCGAGCAAGATGGGATCGCTCAGCTCGCGGGTGGGCATGCTGTTAGGCTCGGAGGGGGGCCTTGCCCCCCTTCCGAAGCCTCCCCCCGGGAAGAGTTGCGCCGGCCAAGCCGGCGCTCGAACGCGGCCTGTTCATGTCAGGTTCCCGAACTCGGAGAGAGCGTGGACCCTTTCGGAAGCCTCCCCGAGGAGTGGTTGCGCCGGCGAAGCCGGTGCTCGAACGCGGCGGGATCTTGTCAGGCTCCCGAACTCGGAGAGAGCGTGGCCCCCTTCCGAAGCCTCCCCGAGGAAGAGTTGCGCCGGCGAAGCGAGCGCTCGAACGCGGCTGGATCATGTCAGGCTCCCGTGTGGATGACGATGTTGCCATGGGCGTCGAGGTGCGCGGATCCGCCCGGGGGTACGAGGGTCGTTGCGTCGTACTCGTCGACAAGTATGGGACCGGGACGCGGCGTGGCGTCGAGATCCTGCCGGTCGATGACCGGTGTGCGCAACACGCCATGCGTGGCGCCGAAGTAGGCCTCACGTGCGGGGGCGCTCGCCCGCGCTCCGGTGACCAGCCGCATTTCTCCTCGCGCCTCGGGACCGCGGTGCACGCGCGCGGTCAGCCGCAGATTGACGATCTGGATGGGATCGCCCTCGGCCTTGTGGCCGTAGGTGCGCTCATGCTCCTTGCCAAAGGCCTCGGCGAGCCGGGCAATCGTGTCCGCGCCACCCGCGCCGGAGCCGAGCGGTACCGCGAGCTCATAGGACTGTCCCTGGTACTTGAGGTCGGCGCTCCGCTCGATCTCCACATGGCCCCCGTAGCCCTGGGCACTCAGGAGCGCCTCCGCCTCGCGCTCCAGAGAGGCGAGGGTGGAGGCGAGATCGCGTGGGTCGAGGTCGGCCAACGGCCGCAGGAAGGTGCGCACGAGGTGGTGCTCCACCTCGGCCTCGAGGAGACCGAAGGCGCTCCACACGCCGGGAGCGGGGGGCACGAGGACGGTGGCGATCTCGAGCGACCGCGCCATCTCCGCGGCGAAGAGCGGGCCGTTGCCGCCGAAGGCGATGAGGGTGAACTCCTGCGGATCGCGGCCGCGCTCGATGGTGACGGCGCGCACCGCCCGCGCCATCCCCGCGCATCCCAGGAGATAGACGCCGTAGGCGGCCTCATGGAGGTCGAGGTCGAGACGCTCCGCGACCTGCTCGGTCATCGCGCGCCGAGCGCGCTCGGCGTGGAGGGTGAGTCCGCTGGGAAGCCGCTCGGGATGGAGGTAGCCGAGGCACACGTTCGCGTCGGTGAGGGTCGCCTCAGTGCCTCCGAGCCCGTAGCACACTGGTCCGGGCACCGCTCCCGCGCTCCGCGGACCCACGTGGAGTGCGCCTGCGGCGTCCACGCTGACGATGCTTCCGCCACCCGCTCCCACCTCTGCGATGTCGATGGCGGGGACGCGTAGGAGATAGCCGCTGCCCTTGTAGAGCCGGCTCCCCTGGGACATGCTGCCGCCGATCTCGAACTCGCCCGTGCGCTTGATCTCGTAGGCCTCGATCACGGATGCCTTGGCGGTGGTGCCGCCCATGTCGATGCTGATCACGTTGCCCTCGCCGATGCGCCGGGCGAGGGCAGCGGTGGCGATGACCCCGGCGGCAGGGCCCGACTCGATCACGTGCACGGGACGGCGGCGGCCGTGCTCTGCCGTCATCACGCCGCCGTTGCTCTGCATGACGAGGAGAGGGCCGCGGAGGCCGATGCGCGTGAGCTCGCGCTCGAGCAACTCGAGGTACCGCGCCATCACCGGCATCACGTAGGCGTTGGTGACGGTGGTGCTCGTCCGCTCGAACTCGCGCATCTCGGCCAGAATGTCCGAGGACAGGGTGAGGGCGACGCTCGGCGCGCGCTCGCGCACGATGGCGCCCACCGCCTGCTCGTGCGAGGAATTGGCATAGGCGTGGAGCAGGCACACCGCGATGGACTCCACCCCTTCGGCGACGAGGCGGTCCACCGCTGCCTCCACGCTTCGTCGATCGAGCGCCGTCACCACCGCGCCCAGGTGATTCATCCGCTCGGTCACCTCCAGGCGGACCCGCCGCGGCACGAGGGGAGTGGGGCGCTCGAAGTCGAGGTCGTAGAGCCGCGCGAGGCGGAGGCGGCCGATCTCGAGGAGATCGCGGAAGCCGGCCGTGGTGATGAGCCCCGTGCGCGCTCCGCGCCGCTCCAGGATGGCGTTGGTCGCCACCGTGGTGCCGTGGATGACCTCGCCGATGGCCTCCGGGCCGAGTCCCGCGTCAGCCAGGAGGGCCTGCGTGCCGGAGAGGATCGCTTCGGCGTAGTTCGCCGTCGAGGAAAGGACCTTGCGGGTCAGCGCACGTCCGTCCGGTCCCACGAGGACGAGATCGGTGAAGGTGCCGCCCACGTCGACTCCGAGCCGAAACGTCATGAGCGTCTCCTTGCTAGGCACCTGATCCCCCCGCTCCCGTCATGGCCGCGTCCCGCCGGAGCGTCCGTTCCTCTCGGCGGAGGCGAAGGCCCGCCAGTCCTCGCGGCAGGAAGATCACGAAGACCATGATGACGAGCCCCACGGCGATCAGATTGTAAACGACCCCGATGAAGCGCAGCCCCTCGTTGATGGCGAAGAGGAGGATTGCGCCTAATGCCGGCCCCCAGATGGTGCCGAGCCCGCCGAACACGGCCATGCCGATTACGAGCGAGGTGGTGGCCGCGGAGGCCACGGTGGGGCTCACGAGCTGGATGTAGTAAGCGTACAGGGTGCCCGCGAGGCCAGCCAGGCCCGAGCTCACGCCGAAGGCGAGGAGCTTGTATGCGGTGGTGTTGATGCCGAGGCTCTCCGCGAGCACCTCGTCTTCGCGAATGGCGCGAAAGCCCCGGCCGGCGCGCGTCTTGTGGCAGACGTACAGCATGAGCCCGAGGCCGACGGCCGCGATGACGGCGACGAGGAGGTAGGCGGCGCGGGCGCGCGCCAGGCCGGAGGCGGGCAATCCCGTGAAGCTGCCGAAGTCGTAGATGCCGAAGGGCCCGCCGGTGACGGCCAGCCAGTTCTGGGCCACGAGCCGGATCAGCTCGGCGAGGGCCAGCGTCACCAGGGCGAGATAGTGGCCGCGCAGGCGGAGGGCGGGAAAGGCGGCGCCGAGACCGACGAGGGCGGCGACCGTGGCGCCCAGGGCCATGCCCACCCACGAAGAGAGGCCGAGGTGCTTGCTCGTGGCCGCGGCGGTGTAGGCGCCCAGGGCGAAGAAGCCCGCGTGTCCGAACGAGATCTGCCCCGTGTAGCCGGAGAGGAGATCCCAGCTCGAAGCGAGGAGCGCCCAGATCAGCGCCTGGGTGGCCAGGCTCAGCACGAACGGATGCGCCACCAGCAAGGGCAGCAGCACGGTGGCCGCGCCCACGATCGCGAGCAGGGGGCGGCGGCTCATCGCGCGGCGCTGCGTCCGAGTAGTCCCTGCGGGCGGAGCAGGAGCACGGCGATCATGACGAGGAAAGCGACGCCGTTTTGCCACTGAGACGGCACCACGATCACCACCATCGACTCCGCCACCCCGATGATCAGGCTGGCGAGGAGGGCGCCCGCGAGGTTGCCCATGCCGCCCAGGATGGTGATGGCGAAGGCCTTGATGGTCAGCGGGAATCCCACCGCCGGGTACACGTTGAAGAGCGGCGCCATCAGCGCCCCGCCGACTCCCGCGAGGGCGACCCCGAGGGCGAGAGTGAGGGAGAAGATGCGGGCGAGGTTGATGCCCATGGCCTGGGCGCCCTCGGGATTCTGCGCCACGGCCCGCACGGCCAGGCCTTGCCGATTCCAGCGAAGGAAGGCGAAGAGCGTGGCGAGGAGGATGGTGGCGACCACAAGGACGAGGACGCGCTGATAGCTCACACCGGTGGGGCCGATCTCGAGGATGCCGCGA
>DATGCY010000146.1:0-4842 GCA_035311385.1 Candidatus Methylomirabilota bacterium | reverse complement strand
GGCCCCATGGGCGAGTTCCGCTTCGCCCTCGAGGCGCGGGCGGGCTTCTACGAGAGCCAGGGGATCAAGCAGGGCGAGGCGCGCCTCGTAGTACCCGCTCCGCGCTGAGCGTCGTGGCGCACCGCCACACCCACTCCTCCCGTCACAAGGATCGGCTCTGGGCCGTTCTCGCGCTGAGCGCCGCGTTCATGCTGGTGCAGGTCATCGTGGGGTGGTGGACCAACTCCCTCGCGCTTCTCGCGGATGCCGCCCATCTCTTCGTCGACACCGCGGGCGTGGGCCTCTCCCTCCTCGCCGTGTGGTTCGCGGAGCGCCCGGCCACCCCCGAGAAGACCTACGGCTACTACCGCGTGGAGATCCTCGCCGCCCTCGTCAACGGGGTGGTCCTCTGCGTCCTCGCCATCGTGATCCTCGTCGAGGCATGGCGCCGGCTGAGCGTCCCCCACGAGGTGACGGCGGGGCCCGTGCTCGTGGTGGCGGTGGCCGCCCTCGGGGTGAACCTGCTCGCCGCCATGCTCCTGCACAAGGGCGCGGGCGAGAGCTTGAACGTGCGGAGCGCCTATCTCGAGGTCCTGGGCGACGCGCTCAGCTCGGGCGCGGTGATCGTGGCCGCCCTGGTGATCCTCGTCACGGGCTGGACGGCCGCCGATGCCCTCGCCAGCGCGGCTATCGGGCTCTTGATCCTGCCTCGCACCTACTCACTGCTCAAGCAGGCCGTCAACGTGCTCCTGGAGGGCGTGCCGCCTCATCTCGACCTCGGGGAGATCGAGCAGGCCCTGCACGGGGCCGCTGGGGTGAAGCGCGTCCATGATCTCCACGTATGGACCCTCACCTCGGGGCGCGAAGCCATGAGCGCACATGTGGAAGTGGAGCGGGGCACGCCCCCCGCGCAGGTCCTCGACGAGCTCCATGTGATCCTGCACGCGCGCTTCGGCATCGATCACACCACCATCCAGATCGAGACCCAGGCGCCCGCCCTGCTTCAGATCGCCCCGCGCCGATAGCGCGCGAGTCCCTCGCGAGGTCCGGCGCTAGTACCAGCCTCGCCAGTAGACGAACAGCGCGATCACCAGTACGAAGGCCGCGATGTAGGCCCACCACGACTCGTACCACTTCAAGGCCTCGACGCGCTCCTGGTCCTCCTCCCAGCGGAAGCTCTCCCGCCACGCGGACTCGCCGCGGAGGTACTGCTGGAAGGCGTCGGTGGCCCGCCCCAGCGGCACCTTGTCCACGCTGCGGTAGCGGTGAGTGACGGAGCCGTCCTGATACATGAGGACGAGACCGGAGGCCGCGCTGCCGCTGGCCTGGAGATAGGTCGCCTCGTCATGAGCGAGGGTGGCCACGAGGTTGCGGCGGCCGTCGAGCTCCGCCAGCGTCTTGGCCACGATGGCGGCGTCGGGCGTCTCGAAGGCCTGGTCGAGGGTGTTGAGGGTCAGGGACATCAGTAGGAGCGGGGCAGCCCCAACACGTGCTCGCTGAGATAGTTGAGCGCCATCTGCTGCGAGATGGGCGCGATCTTGTAGAGTCGGATCTCGCGCCACAGGCGCTCCACGTAAAACTCCTTGGCGTAACCGAAGCCGCCGAAGGTCTGCAGCGCGGCGTCGCAGGCCTGAAAGCCCGCCTCCGCGGCGAGCAGCTTGGCCGCGTTGGCCTCGCGGCCGCAGGGACGCCCCGTGTCGAAGAGCCACGCGGCCTTGAGACACATGAGCTCCGCCGCGTCGAGCTGGGCGAGGGCGAGAGCGAGCGGGTGGGCGATCGCCTGGTTCTTACCGATGGGGCGATCGAAGACCACGCGCTCCTTGGCGTACTGAGTCGCCCGCTCGAGGGCGGCGCGCCCGATGCCCACTGCCTCGATGCCCACCACGATGCGCTCGGGGTTGAGCGAGTCGATCAGGTGATAGAAGCCGTCGCCCACCGTGCCGACCACGTTGGCCTCGGGGATCTCCAGGTTCTCGATGGCGATCTCGTTGGAGTCGACGGCGGCCCGACCCAGCTTTTCGATCTCCCGGACGCTGATGGCCGACCGGTCGAACTCCGTGAAGAACAGCGTCATGCCCCTGAGCGGCTTGGCGGGATCGCGGTCGCTCGTGCGGGCGAGGAGGAGGATGCGATTGGCGTGCTGGGCGTTCGTGGTCCACACCTTGCGGCCGTTGACGACCCAGCGATCGCCCTCGCGCACGGCGCGCGTCTGGATCCGCGAGGTGTCGGTGCCCGCGTTGGGCTCGGTGACGCCGAAGGCCATGATGGTCTCGCCCGACACGATGCGCGGCAGCTCGCGCCGCTTCATCTCGTCCGTGCCATAGCGGACCACGGGCTCGGGAGGGAAGCAGTAGAAGTGGATAGGCGAGGCACCCGAGGTCCCTGCCCCCGAGGCGCAGATCTCGTGGAGCATGATGGCGGCTTCGGTGACACCGAGTCCGGCACCGCCGTAGGCTTCGGGAATCATCAGGCCGACCCAGCCACCTTCCGCGAACGCCTTCACGAACTCGTGGGGATACTCGTGCTTGCGGTCCTTCTCGAGCCAGTAGTCGAGGGAGAAGCTCCGCGCGAGGGCGGCCACTTCCTTGCGGATCAGCTCTTGCTGCTCGGTGAGGGCGAAGTCCATCGTAACCTCCTCGGGTGGCGCGCGGCGCGCGAGCGGCCGCCGGCGCGGGAAGGATAGCACGGACTTGCCCGCGCAGGAGAGGCAGGGGTATCCTCTCCGCATGGAAACTACCCCCGCCATCCAGGACTATCTGGGCGCCATCTACGATCTCGCAGGCAGCAATCAGCCGGTCATCGGCGCGCGACTCGCCCGTCACATGCACGTGTCGGCTCCGTCGATCACGGAGGCGCTCCGCCGCATGCAACGCGAGGGCTACGTCAAGGTGGCGGACAAGAAAGAGATCCGCCTCACCACCAAAGGCCTCGACATCGCCAAGACCATGGCGCGGCGCCACCGCCTCCTCGAGCGGTGGCTCACCGACGTCCTCGGCCTCGACTGGTCGCGCGCCCACGATGAGGCCCACCGGCTGGAGCATGCCCTATCGCCTGTGGTGGAGGAACGCCTGGCCGAGATGCTGGGTATGCCGTCGACCTGCCCGCATGGCAACCCCATTCCCGGCATGCCACAGCCTGAAGCCCACAATCCGATTCCCCTCTCCCAAGCCACGAAGGGACAGGCCTTGGTCGTGGAGCGCATCACTGAGGAAGCCGAAGCGGATCGCCAGCTCCTGCACTTCCTCTGGGAGAGCGGGGTGCGGCCGGGGGTCAAGCTCACCGTCACCGAGGTGGCGCCCTATGCAGGCACCATCAGCGTGCTGCTGAACGAGAAAACCGTCACCATGGGCTTCGCGGCCGCCCACAAGATCTGGGTCTACGATCCGCAGCAGCTCTCGCCGCCGCGCCGCACCGCTCGAGTGCGCGCCTCCCGCAAAGCCACCGCCTAGATGGCCGTCAAGGGGCTGTTCGCGCTCCAAAACGGTTTCATGGGCTTCGAGAAGTCAGGCCTCTTCTTCGGCGAGCGCTCGGCGGAGAAGGTCCAGATCCCGGTTTCCTGCTACCTGGTGCGCACCGGCGACACCACCATCCTCTTCGACACGGGCCTCTCTCCTCGCGCGGTGCCCGGTCTCCTGCGCAACGATCCCCTGGCCAAGTTCAGCGAAGCGGATCTGCTCGTGCGCCGGCTCGACGGGATCGGCCTCGAGCCGGGCGACGTGGACGTGGTGGTGCTTTCGCACCTCCACTACGATCACGCGGGCGGGGCCTTCCTCTTCCCGGGCTCGGAGATCGCTGTGCAGCAGGACGAGTACTCCTACGCGCACTATCCCGCGGGCTTCTTTGCGACCTACTACTACAAGAAGAACTTCGACCTCCCCGGCCAGCGCTGGCGCCTCCTCGACGGCGATGCGGAGATCGTGCCCGGGGTGACGGCGCTCCGGAGCGACGGCCACACTCCCGGGCATCAGTCACTCCTCGTGGAGCTGCCGGAGTCAGGTCCGGTGATCCTGGCCGGCGATTGCTGCTACTGGCAAGAGTCCATCGACAAGGAGGTTCCTCCCGGTGTGGTGTGGGATCCCACCCGGGCCATGCATTCCATCAAGCGCCTGAAGACCATCGCCCGCCTCATGGGCGGGCGTGTGTTCCCCAGCCACGACCCGGTCTTCTGGGCTTCGGCCATTCAGGCCCCGGACGCGTATCGCTAACCACCCCTCATCCTGAGCTCCCCTCACCCGTCCGTCTCCCCCGAGGGGAGAGGGACGAGTCGTTCTCCTCTCCCGGATGGGAAGAGGGCAGGGTGAGGGGCACCAGAAGGAGAACGGAATGGGAGTCCTCGACGGCATCAAGGTCCTGGAGCTGGCCCGTGTTCCCCCGGCGGAGATGCCCGGAATGATGCTCGCGGACATGGGCGCGGAGGTCCTCAAGATCGACACGCCCGCGGAGGAGGACGCCGACAGCCAGCGCCGCGCCGCCTTCTCGTACGTGAACCGGAACAAGCGCTCCATCGCCCTCAACATGAAAGCGCCCGAGGGGCAGGCGCTCTTCCGGAAGCTCGCGGCAGGCGTCGACGTCATCATCGAAGGCTTCCGCCCCGGGGTGACGAAGCGACTCGGCGCCGACTACGAGACGCTCCGCCAGGACAATCCGCGGCTCGTGTACTGCTCGCTCTCCGGTTTCGGTCAGAATGGGCCCTACCGCGACTATCCCGCCCACGACATGAACTATCTCTCGCTGGCCGGCGTGCTCAACCTGATCGGCGAGCCGGACCGCAAGCCCGTCATCCCGCTGAACCTCGTGGCCGACTACGCGGGGGCGAGCATGCACGGCGCCCTCGGCATCATGTTCGCCCTGTTCGCGCGGGAA
>DATGCY010000145.1:0-8215 GCA_035311385.1 Candidatus Methylomirabilota bacterium | reverse complement strand
GCTAGCTGCCGGTGAGGGCGTCGAGAGACTGGAGGGTGGCGAGGCGGCGGTAGATGCCCGACTCGCGGGCCATGAGCGCCTCGTGGGTGCCCACCTCGGCGAGACGGCCGTTGTGCACGACGACCACGCGGTCTGCGTGCTTCACCGTGGCGAGACGATGGGCGATCACCAACACCGTGCGGTGCTTCATGAGCTCGCCCAGGGCCTGCTGCACCAGGAACTCGCTCTCCGAGTCCAGGTCGGAGGTCGCCTCGTCAAGGATGAGGATGGGCGGGTCCTTCAGGAAGGCGCGCGCGATGGCGATACGCTGGCGCTGGCCTCCCGAAAGCTTCACGCCCCGCTCGCCCACCGGCGTCGCATAGCCCTCGGGCAAAGCGGCGATGAATTCGTGGGCCTGGGCCATGCGGGCCGCCCGCTCGATGTCCGCCTGGCTCGCTCCCGGCTGGCCGTAGGCGATGTTGTAGCCAATGGTGTCGGCGAAGAGGAAGGTCTCCTGGGTGACGATACCCATGAGCGCGCGCAGGGAGGCCACGGAAAGATCGCGGAGGTCGTGGCCGTCGAGCATGATGCGACCCGCTTGCGCGTCGTGGAAGCGCGGGACGAGGTCCATGAGCGTGCTCTTGCCCGCGCCGGACATGCCCACGAAGGCGACCATCTCACCCTTGGCCACGCTGAGCGAGATGTCGACCAGGGTGTCCTCCGGCGCGTCGGGATAGCGAAAGGAGACGCCCTCGAAGACGAGGCGGTCGCAAAATTCCGTGATGACCACGGCGTCCCGCGCGTCGGCGATGGCGGGCGGCTCATCGAGGATCTCGAACACACGCTCCACCGAGGCGAGGGACTGCTGGATGGTGTTCATCATGCGGCCGAGCTGCCGCACCGGCCCATAGAGGAGGATGACGGCGGCGGTGAATGAGAAGAACTCGCCCGGGGTGAGGGCGCCGCTAATGACGCGGTAGCCGCCGTACCAGATCGCGCCCATGATGCCGAGGGCGGCGAGGATCTCCATGATGGGCTCGGCGAGGAGATCGATCCGCTGGTCCTTGAGGGCCAGGCGCAAGAGGCGATCGTTTACCGCGTCGAAGCGCTCTTGCTGGAGGCGCTCTCGCCCGAAGGCCTTGACGATCTTGTTGCCGGTGAAGGCCTCCTGCAGGACGATGTTGAGCTCGCCGATCTTCTCCTGCGAACGCTTGGCGATGGTGTAGAGCTTGTGGCCCAAGGTGCGAAAGAGTACGCCCACCGCGGGGAACACGATCACCGCGATGAGGGCGAGCACCCACTCGCGGATGAACATCACCGCGAGCAGGGCCACGATGGTCGCCATCTGGCGCACGGCCATAACGAGCACGGTGGAGGCGAGGCGGGCCAGGCGGTTTACGTCGTTGACCATGCGGGTCATCAGCTCGGCGGAGTGCATCTGCGAGTAGAAGGAGAGCGACATGCCCTGGATGTGCCGGTAGAGCTCGGCGCGGATCCGCGCGATCACGCGCTCGCCCACCGCGGCCATGAGATAGGCCTGCCCGTAGCGGCCGATGCCTTTGACCAGGTAGGCGCCCAGGAGCATCAGGGGAATGAGACGGAGCATGGCCACGTCGCGCTTGAGGAAGATCTCGTCGAGGGCGGGCTTGACGAGCCAGGCGATGAAGCCTTCCGCGGAGGAGACCACGACGGCGAGCGAGCTGCCGATGACGAGCCAGTGGAGATAGGGCCGGAGATACGGCCACAGCCTCCACAGGAGGCGATAGGTGGGCTGGCCAGCCATCAGACGGAGCGCTTGTCAGCGAGCAGGCGGCGGTACAGGGCCTCGGTGCGGTCGAGCTTGGTGGCCAGAGAGAACTCCGCCTCCACGCGCTTGCGGCCCGCGCTGGCCATGGCCTCCGCGTGGTGCGGGTTCTCGATCAGACGCAGGATGGCGCAGGCGAGGGCGTCGAAATCACGCGGTGGAAACAACAAGCCCGTCTCTCCGTCGGTAATGAGCTCGGGATTGCCCTCGATGTCAGCACCCACCACGGGTGTCTCCACGGCGAGAGCCTCGCGAAGCGAGCCGGTGAGGCCCAAGCCCGCGTAGGAGGCATCGACGCACACGTCGCTCGCCGCGAGGATTTCGGGGATGTCCTCCCGATAGCGCAGGATGTGCATGCGGTCGGCCAGACCCCGCGCGACCGCCTTGTCCCGGAAGATCCTAGCTTTGGCCTCGTTGGCTCCCACGAAGAGTAGCCGTGCCTGCGGCGCCTTCAGGGCCACGATCCGCATCGCTTCCATCGTGTCGTCGTTGCCCTTCTGGCTCCGGATGCCGATCTGCGTGACGAGGTAGTGCTCGGGACCGAGGCCGAGCTCATGGCGCACGCGAGAGCCGTCGGTGCTGGGATGAAAGCGGTCGGTGTCCGTGCCCGAGTGAATGACGTGGATCTTTCCGGCAGGCACGCCCCGGGCGATCAGCCCCTGCTTGATGGACTCCGACACGGCCACGATGGCGGCCACGCGTCGGGTGGTGTAGCCGACCCTGCTCAGACGCTCGAGGGGGAAGCTCACTCCGCGGTTCAGCACGATGGCCGGGATCCTCGTGAAGAGGCTCGCCATGAGGGCGAGGGTGCGCGCCCGGCCCTTCTGGGCGTGGACGATCTGGATCCGATGGCGCCGCAGGATGCGCACGAGCGGCGCCACGGAGGCGAGGTCGAGCTCGGAACGCATGGGCACCGGATAGAAGGGTATGCCCGCCGCCGCGCACTTCTCCGCCCAGGCTCCGCCGTCCCGCGTCGCCACGACTACGTGATGGCCGCGGCGCTGGAGACCCGCGGCCAGCTCGAGGAGCTGCACGGCGGCACCCGTGAAGTAGTCACTCTTCGGGTACAGCTGGAGGATTCTGAGTGACTCGGTCACTTCACGAAGAAGGCCCGCACCGCGGCTACAACCTCGTCGATCTCGGACTCCGTGTGGCCCGCGGACATGGGCAGGGTGAGGATCTGCTTGATGATCCGCTCCGTGTGCTCGAGGGGTCCCGGACGGAGGTACGCCACGGCTGGCTGCTGATGGCAGGCCACGGGGTAGTGGATGCCCGTGGCGATCCCGCGCTCCTTGAGGAAAGCGGCGAGCTGGTCGCGCTCGCTCGTGCGCACCACGTAGAGGTGATAGACGTGACGGGCGCCGGGCGTCTCTGATGGCAGCACGAGAGGCAGACTGCCGAGGCCGGCCGCGTAGCGCACGGCCAGGGCGCGCCGCCGGTCGTTCATGGCATCGAGCCGACGCAGGAGGACACGTCCCACCGCCGCCTGGAGATCGTTGAAGCGCAGGTTGAAGCCGATCTCCACGTGGATGTCCTTGTTCTGCCGCCCGTGGTCGCGAAGCTGTCGACACCGCGCGGCGATCGCGTCGTCGTCGGTGACGACCAGGCCGCCATCGCCCATCACGGTGAGGTTCTTGGAAGGATAGAAGGAGAACGCGGCCGCGCGGCCGAAAGAACCGGCCTTCCTGCCTTGCCAGGCCGCCCCGTGCGCCTGCGCGCAATCCTCGAGGAGCCAGAGTTTGTGTCGAGCGCAGAGGTCCTGAATGTCGGGCAGGTTGGCGGGGTGGCCGTAGAGATGGACGGGGATGAAGCCGACGGTGCGCGCGGTGACCTTGGCCGCGGCGTCCTTGACATCCACGGTGTACGTGTCGTCGATGTCCACGAACACCGGGGTCACCCCCGCGAAGCAGATCGCCTCCACGGTGGGGAACGCGGTGTGGGCGGGCACGAGGATCTCGTGGCCTTCCTTGGCTCCGAGGGCTTTGATGATCATCCAGAGGGCGGCGGTGGCGCTCGTGGTCAGGACGGCGTGCTTGGCTCCGTTGTAGGCGGCGAACTCCTTCTCGAACGCCTTGCACTCCGGACCGAGGATGTACTGCCCCGACTCGACGGCCTTGATGACCGCCTGCTTGATCTCGTCGTCGACGGGGGGCCGCGAGAGCGGGATGGGCATCGAAGATTCCTTGTCAGCTGTTGTGGATGCGCCGATACTTGCCGCGGTAGTAGAGCAGGGGCTCGAGCCCATCGTCACCCCGAGAGTCTGCCGCCTCCACCCGCCCGACGAAGATGGTATGGTCGCCCGCCGGATAGCAGTGGACGACCTGACACTCGAGCTCGGCCAGCGAGTCCTTCAGCACGGGCAGCCCGAGCGCGCTGTGTCGGAAGTCCATGCCCTCGAACTTCTCCGAGGGATGGTTGACGGGCTTGGTGGCGAAGCGCGTCGACACGGACTCGTGGTGCCCGGCGAGGATGTTCACCGCGAAGTGCTGGGCGGCGGCCAGGGCCGGATAGCTGTGCGCGTCATGGGCGACACACACGAGGATGAGGGGGGGCTCCAGCGAGACGGAGGTGAAGGCGCTGGCGGTGAGACCCGCGGGCCGACCCTCGCTGTCCCTCGTGGTGATGACGGTGACGCCCGAGCAGAAGTGACTGAGCACACGGCGGAATTCATCGGGCGAAATCACTCGTCTCTTGTAACAGTTTCGCGCCGATTTTTCAACTTCTTTGCGGAGTTGGAGAGCATGCGGCCGGGCCTGTTCCTTGACGGGCGCGAGGAGCGGACCCTATACTTCGTTCAAGGTTCCCGACCGTTCGATCGCGCTCCGAGGAGACGCTTTCCATGGCAGAGACACCGCGACCTGGCCCTTCTGCGGCCGCGTTCATTCCCGAGGTCAAGCACACCGTCGCGGTCTCGTCGGGCAAGGGCGGAGTCGGCAAATCCACCGTGGCGGTGAACCTCGCCCTCGCCCTCAAGCAGAAGGGACATGCCGTGGGTCTCGTCGATGTCGACGTCTATGGACCCGATGTACCGCTGATGATGGGGACCAAGGGACGGCCGGCGATGTTCGACAACAAGATTCTCCCCATCGAGGCGCACGGGATCAAGATCATGTCGATCGGGCTCCTCGTCGACGCCCGCGAGGCCCTCGTCTGGCGCGGCCCCATGATCCACTCTGCCGTGCAGCAGTTCCTCCGCGACGTCAACTGGGGCCCGCTCGACTATCTCGTCTTCGACATGCCGCCGGGCACGGGCGACGCCCAGCTCTCGCTGTCGCAGGTGATCCCGCTGGGCGGGGTGGTCATGGTCACCACGCCCCAAGAGGTGGCGCTGCTCGACGTGCGCAAGGCGCTCGCCATGTTCCGCAAGCTCAACGTGCCCATCCTCGGGATCGTGGAGAACATGAGCTATTTCCTCGCTCCCGACACGGGTGCTCGGTACGCCATCTTCGGCGAAGGCGGCGGCGATCGCGTGGCAGAAGAGTTCGGCGTGCCGCTCCTGACCCGCATTCCCCTCGAAATGGAGACGCGCAAGGGCGGCGATACGGGCGTGCCCATCGTGGTCGGTCAGCCCAGTTCCGCGCAGGCCGCGGCCTTCCTCGCCCTGGCCAGCAATGTCATCGAGCGTCTCGACGCCGTGTCGGCGCTCAAGCTCCCGACCATCGGCTGAGCCGTCGGTGTCCAGAGCGCTCGTTCCCATCTTCCCGCTGCCGGATCTGACCTTCTTCCCGCACACGCTGCTACCCCTGCACATCTTCGAGGCGCGTTACCGCGCTATGGTCACGGACTGTCTGGCGCGCGACAAGTGCATGGCGGTGGTGGGGCTCAAGCCGGGCTATGAAGCGTCGTACGAGGGTAAGCCGGCGGTGCACGAGATCGCCGGGCTCGGACGCATCGTGCAGTGCGAGCGCCTCGCCTCGGGGCGCTTCAACCTCGTGCTCAAGGGCGAGAGCCGCGTGCGCATCGAGCGCGAGCTACCCGCCGACACGCTCTACCGCCTGGTGGCGGCGACGCCGCTCGACGAGGTCGGGGCCGACCGTCCGAGCGTGGGTGCCCTGGTGACTCGCGTCACCTCGAGATGCCTGGGCATCCTTCGCGCGGTGAATCGGCCCACCGCGGACCTGGAGGCTTCGCTTGCGGGCGCGGCGCCGGGAACGCTCTGCGACCAGATCGCCTCCGCGGTGGTGCCGGAGGCGGCGGTGCGGCAGCAGCTCCTGGAGGAGCTCGACGTGGAGCGGCGACTGCAGCATCTCGCAGGCGCGCTGGATGATCTCTATACCCAGCTCACGGGGGAGCGATGATCCGCCGGCTTTTCGTGGTATTGGGGCTCGTGCTCGGGTTGGCGGCCCAGGCCGAAGCCGTGACCTGGGGATGGCTCGGGGTACGGATCCGCGACCTCTCCGAGCAGGAGATGGACGAAATCTCCCAGAAGCACGGCCTGCGCGAAGGCTTCGGCGTACTCATCGTGGAGGTGCTCAAGGAGACCCCCGCCGCGCAGTCCGGGCTCGCTACCGGCGATCTCGTGGTCGCCGTCCGCGACCGTCCCGTGGTCGACACGCGGACGCTCCAGCGTCTCGTCGCCGCCACTCCGGTGGGCGAAGAGCTTCCGCTCACCGTGCTTCGGCGCGGCGACGGCCGGCAGCGCGTCTCCGTCCGCGTGGGCGTGATGCCGGAGGCCGCGGCCGCCGACCGCGTCGCCATCGAGTTCGGCTTTCTCGTCCGCGACCCCGAGGGCCAGGGCGATCCCGGCGGCCCGCGTCCGAGCACGGGGTCGCCCGCGGTAGCGGCAGTGGTGCCCAAAGGGCCGGCGGAGACAGCGGGCCTGCAGATCGGCGACGTGCTGATGGAGATCGACGGCCGGCCTGTGCTCACCTTGGACGCCGCGCGAAAGGCCCTGCTCGCCGTCGCGCTCGACAAGCCGCTGCCCCTGTCCGTCAAGCGCGACGAGGAGCGGCTGTCCTTCACGCTGAAGCCGGCGCAGCCCCCCCAGTAGCCCGCAACGCGCCTGTCAAGCGTTGGGAAGCGCCGCGGGGCCCGATATAATGCCCGAGACATGATCGTCCTCGGCGTCAACGAGACCCACTGCGCTACCGCGGCGCTCCTCCAGGACGGTCGGATCGTGGGATGCGCCTCCGAGGAGCGCTTCACCCGACTCAAGAACGACGCAGGCTACCCGCGCCTCGCCATCGATGCGCTGCTCCGCCAATGCGGCATCACGCCGGCCCAGATCGACCTCGTGGCCCTCGCCGGTGCCCGGGCCGCCTCGCGCGAGTGGCTCAATCGCGTGCTCCACGACGAGGGCTACGTGAAGGAATACTACGGCGTCTCGTGGCCCTCGCCGCGCCGGGCCCTCGAGAAGAAGATGCGGAAGTGGGGCGCCAAGTTCGGTCTCATCGACGCCTCGCGGGGCAAGTTCGGGATCAGCCAGGCCGAGCGCCTCGCCTTCGTCACCGACCACCTCGGCATCCCGCGCGAGCGCATCGTCTGCCTCGACCATCACACCTGCCATGCCGCCGCCAGCTATTTCGGCTCGGGCTTCGCGGGCCGCGAGGCGCTCGTCCTCACCAACGACAACTCGGGTGACGGGCTCTGCGCCACCGCCTCTACCGGAGCGAGCTCGTCCCTCACGCGTCACGAAGCGACGCCCTCGGCGCCCGGCTCGCTCGGCGCCTTCTACTCGTTCATCACCCTGGCCCTCGGCATGAAATTCGGCGAGCACGAGTACAAGGTCATGGGCATGGCGCCCTATGCCTCGGAGCAGCATGCGAGCCGTGCCGAGGCCGCGCTGCGCGAGGTCTTCGATCTCGAGGCGGGAACGCCGGCGCGCTTCCGCTGGCGCAAGCCCGGCGAACGCTACGGCCTCCTCCTCCGGGCGACCCTCGGCCTGCGCTTCGACGCGGTGGCGGGCGGGGCGCAGCGCCTGCTCGAAGACACGCTGCTCCGCTGGACGCGCCTCATGCACGAGCGCTATGGAGGCAGCCGGGTCGCTCTGGGCGGGGGCGTCTTCATGAACGTGAAGGCCAACATGCTCATCGGCCAGGAAGAGTGGCTGCGGGAGCTCTTCGCCTTCCCCTCATGCGGCGACGAGTCGAACGCGGTGGGCGCGGCCTACCTCGGCTATCTCGAGGACTGTGCGCGGCGTGGGGTGGCCGGCGCGCCACAGCCCTTCGGGCCGGCCTATCTCGGCAACGAGGTGACGGACGACGAGGCCGAGGCGGTGATCCGGTCACGAGGCCTGGAGGGGCGCTACAAGGTCGCCTTCCACGATCGCATCGAGGAGAAGATCGCCGAGCTCCTCGTCTCGGACGGCGTGGTGGCCCGCTGCGGGGGACGCATGGAGTTCGGCGCGCGCGCCCTCGGCAATCGCTCCATCCTCGCCAACCCGTCCGATCATCGGGTGGTGCCGCTCATCAACCGCATGATCAAGAATCGCGA
>DATGCY010000144.1:0-8623 GCA_035311385.1 Candidatus Methylomirabilota bacterium | reverse complement strand
TCCCGCACCGCCACCCCGCTGTACTTCGTGTGCAGCACCTTCGTGATCGCACTCGTCAGCGTCGTCTTCCCGTGATCGATGTGCCCGATCGTCCCAATGTTCACGTGCGGCTTCGACCGGTCGAACTTTGCCTTGGCCATGCCTCTCTCCCCTAGTTCCTCTGCCGTTCGCCCAACATTCGGAGAATGGAGCCCATGTCCGGGATTGAACCGGAGACCTCGCCCTTACCAAGGGCGTGCTCTGCCAACTGAGCTACATGGGCCTCTGTCCTGTCCTGACGATCCGTGCCTGTCGACGCCGAGGCCCGAGAGGCTCTGGAGCGAGTGGAGCGGGAAACGGGATTCGAACCCGCGACCCCCAGCTTGGAAGGCTGGCGCTCTACCGCTGAGCTATTCCCGCGTTCCCTCTCGACGCGCCGTGGCTCGCCCGCAAAGTTGGTGGGGAGAGGAGGATTTGAACCCCCGAAGGCGTTCGCCAGCAGATTTACAGTCTGCCCCCTTTGGCCAACTTGGGTATCTCCCCGCTTGTCTTCAGACTGTAACCCCTCGAGATGAGACACTAAACGGTTGAAATGTCTGGCGCTGGCGGGAGGATTTGAACCCCCGACCCACTGCTTACAAGGCAGTTGCTCTACCCCTGAGCTACGCCAGCAGTCACAAACCCTCACTCTAGGGCTGACCCTTTTGTAAGTCAAGATGATTTATCCGATTTCCTGAACCGCTGACGCCTCACCTCGTAACAGAGGATGGCGGCGGCGGCCCCCACGTTGAGCGATTCGATGCGCCCTCGCATGGGGATGCTTACCAGGAAGTCACAGGCCTTGGCCACGAGGGGCCTGAGCCCGGGACCTTCCCCCCCCAGGACAAGACATATCGACCCCGTCAGATCGGTATCCCAGGGCGCTCGTCCGCCCTGGACTATGCTTCCGACGATCCAGATACCCTCCTTTTTCAAGATATCAAGCACTTGGGGAATGTTCGTCTCCCTCGCCACGGGTAAGTGCTCGAGGGCCCCCATCGCAGACTTTGCCGCTGCCGAGGTCAGGCCCACCGAGTGATGCTTGGGCATGACAGCCCCGTGCGCTCCCATTACCTCTGCGGATCGGAGAATCGCCCCTAGATTTCGCGGGTCCTGAACCTGATCCAGAGCAAGGAAGAATGCGGGCTCAGCCCGTTGACGGGGGACGGCGAGGACATCCTCGAGCGAAGCATACTCCGCTTCCGCCACGCGCGCCACGACACCCTGATGATGTGGAGTGCCCGCGATGGCCGTGAGCTGGTCTCGGGTGCGATACGAGATCTTGACCCCCGATCTCCGCGCCAGCCCGAGCAATTCCTGGAGCGCGGGCCCGCGCCCCTCGGACAGCACGGCGATCTCCTCCACCTGACGGCGGCGGGCGCGCAGCAGCTCCAGCACCGGGTTGCGCCCGAAGAGCGGAGCCGTCCCGGTGTCCGGAGCGCTCACTGCGATATTGTCCAGGTCGTCCCGTCACGCGAGTCCTTCAGCGTGACGTTCAGCGCAGCGAGCTCGCTGCGCAGTCGGTCGGCCTCGGCGAAGTCGCGCTGCTTGCGCGCTTGCTCGCGCAGGTAAATCAGCGATTCCACCCGCGCCTTGAGCTGAGGGTCGATAGCTGCCGAAGGCCGCGCCGCCTGCTCGAGCAAGCCCAGCACGCGAGCCAGCTCCACCAGCTTGCCCACGCCGGCCACGAAGGCGCCCGCGCCCGCTCCCTGCTCGCGCCCGGCGTAGAGCGCGCGCAGAAGGTCGAAGAGCACGGCGAGAGCCTGGGGCGTGTTGAAGTCATCGTCCATCACTGCGATGAAGCGGGCCACGTGCGCGTCGACCTGATCGAGGAGGGCGGCGTCGCCCGTGCCGGGGGGCGGCGGGCCGCCGCGGGCGATCCGTTCCGCCTCCTCCACGAGGGCGCGCAGCCGACCCAGCGCCTTCGCGGACTCGACGATGCGCTCGTCCGCGTATTCGAGGGGATGGCGGTAATGCGTGCCCAGGAAATAGAGTCGGAGCGCTTCCGGTTCGTGACGGCGCACCATGTCCCGGATCCACAGCGTGTTACCGAGGGACTTTGACATCTTCTCCGAATCCAGGTTCACGAACCCGTTGTGGGACCAGCAGCGGACGAAGGGCTTGCCGGTCGCTCCCTCGGCTTGGGCGATCTCGTTCTCGTGGTGCGGGAAGATCAGGTCCTCGCCGCCCCCATGGAAATCGAAGCTCTCGCCGAGGTACTGCATGGCCATGGCCGAGCACTCGATGTGCCAGCCGGGGCGGCCCGGACCCCACGGCGACGGCCAGGAGGGCTCGCCGGGCTTGGCGGCCTTCCACAGGGCGAAGTCCAGGGGATCACGCTTGCGCTCGTCCACGTCCACGCGAGCCCCCGCCTCGAGCTCGTCGAGGTTCTTCCCCGAGAGCTTGCCGTAAGCGGGGAAGCGGCGGACCTCGAAGTAGACGTCGCCGTCCAGCACATAGGCGACCCCTCGCGCGATCAGTCGCTCGATGAGGACGATCATCTGGGGGATGTGCTCGGTCGCCTTGGGTTCCACATCTGCCGGCTCGACCCCGATGGACGCCATGTCCTTCTGGTACTCCGCGATGTACCGCTCCGAGATGGTCGAGGCGGGCACGCCCTCCTCATTGGCCCGTCGGATGATGCGGTCGTCCACGTCGGTGTAGTTCTTGATGAAGGTGACCTTGTAGTTGCGGAAGCGCAGGTAGCGCCGCATCACGTCGAAGACGATGGCGCTCCGCGCGTGCCCGATGTGGCAGAGATCGTACACGGTCACCCCGCACACGTACATGCGCGCCTCGCCGGACATCAGGGGCACGAAGTCCTCCTTGCGCCGGGTGAACGTGTTGAAGATGCGCAGGGCCATCACGACACCTCCACGCTGGCCACAGCCATGGCCGCGATGCCCTCGCCGCGCCCGAGCAGGCCCAGATGCTCCGGGCTCTTGGCCTTGACGCTCACCTGCTCCGCCGCTACCTTCATCGTCCCGGCCAGCCGCTCGGCCATGGCGGGGAGGTGCGGGGCGAGGCGCGGCGCCTGACAGATCACCGTGACGTCGACATTCACGAGTCGTGCTCCCTTCCTGGCGATCGCCGCCATCACACCTTCGAGCAGTACGAGGCTCGACACGCCCTTCCAACGTGGGTCGCTGTCGGGGAACATGCGGCCGAGGTCTCCGAGGGCGAGGGCGCCCAGGAGCGCCTCGCAGACGGCATGGGTCAGAACATCGGCGTCCGAGTGCCCGCCCAGCCCCTTCTCCGCGGGCACGGTGACCCCGCCCAGGATGAGCGGGCGACCATCTACCAGGGGGTGGAGATCGAAGCCGAGGCCGCTCCGGGTCGCCGTCAAGCCTTGCGCGCTCCTGTCATCCACGCCCGCGCCGTCTTGAGATCGTCGGGCGTGGTGATCTTGAGGTTCTGGGGCAGCCCCGCGACCATGGCCACGCGGCCACCCAGTCGTTCCACGAGCATGGCGTCGTCCGTGGCCTCGTAACCGTCGCGCAAGGCCTTCTCGTGCGCCTCGCGCAGGAGCTCGCGGCGGAAGGCCTGCGGTGTCTGAGTCAACCACAGTCCCTCGCGAGGCAGGGTTGTCTCCACCACGGCGTTCTTCACGCGCTTCACGGTTTCCCGCACGGGCCAGCCGCACGAGGCGGCGCCGGGCACGCGGGCCGCGGCCAGCACACGCTCGACGAGGGCAGGCGTGACGAAGGGCCGGACCGCGTCGTGCACCACGATCCACGCGGCATCGGGAGGCGCGGCCTGGAGTCCTTCACGTACCGAGTCCTGACGTTCCGCTCCCCCGGACACCACGGAGAGCACGCGCGCCACGCGAAAGCGGCGGAGCAGATCGCGGGTCGCCTCCACCCGGTCGGCGGGCGCCGCCACCACGATGCCATCGAGGGCAGGGCAGCGCGCGAGGGCCCGCAGGGTGATCACGAGGAGCGGTGCGCCGCCCACCGTGAGGTATTGCTTGGGCCGGCGGCCGCCCATGCGTGTGCCCGCGCCCCCCGCCGGCACCACCGCCACTGCTCTCAACGCGATCCGCAAGCGGGGCGGCTCATCGGGTCGCCTCCTCGTCCTTGAGCCGGGCGAAGATCATGCGGCCCGCTGTGGTCTGCAGCACCGAGGTGACAGTGGCGGTGACCGGCTGGCCGATGTAGCGCTTGCCGTGGTCGATGACCACCATGGTGCCGTCGTCGAGATAGGCCACGCCCTGACCAATCTCCTTACCCTCCTTCACGACGTGGACGTGCACGACCTCGCCGGGCAGGACGACCGGCTTAAGAGCGTTGGCCAGCTCGTTGACGTTGAGCACGGGGACCCCGGAGAGCTCCGCGACCTTGTTGAGGTTGTAGTCGTTGGTGACGACCTTGCCGCCCAGTGACTTACCCAGCTCGATCAGCTTCCGATCCACCTCGCGGATATGGGGGAAATCCTGGTCTTCCACCTGCACCCTGGTGCCGGGAATCCGCTGCACGCGCTGGAGCACGTCGAAGCCGCGCTTGCCCCGGTTGCGCTTGAGGGGATCGGGCGAGTCGGCGATCTGCTGGAGCTCCCGCAGGACGAACTGCGGGATGATCAGGGTGCCTTCGAGGAAGCCCGCCTCGCAGAGATCCACGATGCGCCCGTCGATGATGACGGAGGTGTCGAGGATCTTGAACGACTCGCGCCGAGCCGTCGTCTTCGGGAAGAGCTTCGCCGACATGTCTTCGAGCTCATCGCGCTTGGCGAGAGCCACCGAGGCGCCTAGATACGTGAAGAGCAGACCGAAGAGGCTCCGGCCGAGCGGGCCTGCCTCGGGCGAGACGGCCCCCATGGCCGTGCCGAGCCCAAGTCCCAGGCCGAGGCCGAGAATGCCGCCCATCGATCCCCAGAAGATGCGATCGACGGGGATCTTTCGCGCCTGCCACTCGAGGAGGACGGCGAGCACGCCGAAAAGGAAGCCCGCGCCGGCCAGCCAGTAGTTGGTCGCGTGAAAGCCGAGCGATGGGCCGAAGGCGAGCCCCGCCCCCGCCGCCGCCGCCAGCATGAAGATCCGCACGATAACTATGCCCATGGTCGCCCTCAGTGTCCCAACAGGGCCTTCACTGCCTCGTCCACCGAGCCCACGCCGTGTACCTCGAGCGGCGGCACCGTGTCCGCCGCGAGATTGTTCTGCGGCACCACCGCCGCCGCGAAGCCGAGGGCGGCCGCCTCCTTGAGACGCACGGCCAGGCCGGCTACCGCGCGCACCTCGCCCGCCAGCCCGACCTCGCCCATGACCACGGTGTCACCGCGGACGGGCCGATCGAGATAGCTCGAGGCCGCCGCCACCACCACGCCCAGGTCGGCCGCGGGCTCGGCGACGCGGCCGCCCCCCGCCACGTTCACGAACACGTCCTGGCTCTGCAGGGGAAATCCCACGCGCTTCTCCAGCACGGCGAGGAGGAGGCAGACGCGATTGTAGTCCGCCCCGAGGACGGTGCGGCGCGGAGTGCCGAAGCTCGCGGGCGTGACGAGAGCCTGCAGCTCGAGGAGGAGCGGGCGCGTGCCCTCGAGGCTCGACACCACCACCGAGCCGGCCGCGCCCTTCGGGCGCTCGGCGAGGAAGAACCCGGACGGGTTCGGCACCTCGGCGAGCCCCTGGGCGCCCATCTCGAACACCCCGATCTCGTTGGTGGATCCGAAGCGATTCTTCACCGCGCGCAGAAGACGGTGCGCGTGGTGCTGCTCACCCTCGAAATACAGCACGGTGTCCACGAGGTGCTCGAGGACGCGCGGTCCCGCGATGGCGCCGTCCTTGGTCACGTGTCCCACGAGGAAGGTGGCGACGCCACGTCCCTTGGCGAAGAGCATGAGACGGGCCGCACATTCGCGCACCTGGCTCACGCTGCCCGGAGCGGACTCGAGACCGGGCAAAAACATGGTCTGAATCGAATCCACCACGAGGGCGCGCGGCTTGAGGTCGGCGGCATGGGCCTCCACCACGGTGAGGTCCGTCTCGGCGAGGAAGTAGAGACCGCGGGGGGCGACGCCGAGGCGATCCGCGCGCAGCTTGACCTGGGCCGCCGACTCCTCTCCTGAGACGTAGAGCACCGGCCCCGCGAGCTCGGCCAGCGAGCGGCTCGCCTGGAGAAGCAGGGTGGACTTGCCGATGCCCGGATCGCCGCCGATGAGGACGAGCGAGCCGGGCACCACCCCGTTCCCGAGGACGCGGTCGAGCTCACCGATGCCCGTGGTGATGCGCTCCCCGGTTGCGACTATGATCTCGCTCAGGGGCACGGGCCGCGCGCCCACCGCGAGGCGCGGCCGCTCCGAGCGAGAAGGCGTCGCGCGCTCCTCTACCAGGGACACGAAGTTGCCGAGGCGCGCGCAGTCCGGACAGGTCCCCGCTTTCGGCGCGGCGAACCCGCAGGCCTGGCAGCGATAGGTCGTGCGCTCTCTCGCCACTATTTCTCCTGAGCCGCCCGGCCCGAGTGGATGGTGGAGCGCACGAGCGAGCGGAGGAGGAGGCTGCGCTGCGCGCCCTCGAGGAAGCTGACGAGATTCTCGTACACGGTAGGATCCTCGATGAGCGCGCCCAGGGTGCCCTCGCCCGACTTGATCTTCTCGGTCACCGCGCGGAGATTGGCCATGGCCACCCGGAAGTCCTCCCCCGGCTGCCCCGTGGTCCCGTCGCCGCTGTCCTGGAGCATTCCGCCCAGCAGCCCCTCGCCGCGCGCGAGCTTCTCGGAGATCTCTCGAAAATTGTGGGTGAGGATCTGGAGGTCCCGGGCCACCGGACGGTACTCGGGATCGAAGAGGAGGGCGGGGAGCAAGCCGTCCTGCGGACTGGGCTTCTCCGCGGCGCGGCCGAGGGCGTCCAGCGCGGCGAGGAGCGCTCGCGCCGACTTGGCGCTGTCCTTCGACAGGAGGACGGAGACCGCGTTGTCACCGCTCTCCGCCTTGTTGATGAGCTGCTGGGTCGAAGCGAGCACGGCATTGAGGCGGCGAATTGCTTCCGGCTCCTCGTAGACGAGGACGTGGAGCCACCCCCGGCCCTTCTCCACCTCGTCCGTGATGCGGCGGGCCGACTTGACGGCGGCGCCGATGTCGTCGAAGGTCCCGCCCTTGTCGAGACGCTCGGCAGCGGCGCGAAGCGTCGAGGCGAGCTCGCTCACCGAGCGGAGCATACTCGCGCCCTCCGCGAACATCCGCGACATCTCCTGCGGCTCCTGGGAAGCGAGGGTGCCGCCCGGCGCCAGGGGGGGCGCATCCGGCGAGCCCGGCGTGATGTCCACGATCTTGTCGCCGAGCAGCCCCTGGGTGGCGATGCGCGCCTCGGAGTTCTGGCGGATGCGCTCGTGGAAGCGCCGAGCCACCGTCATGGTCACCCGCACCTTCCCCTGGGGACGCGTCGAGAGGACCACGCTCGTCACGCGGCCGATCTGCACGCCGGCCAGCCGCACGGTGGCGCCCTCGAGCAGGCCCGCCACCTCGTTGAACTCCGCGGCCAGCTCGTACTTGCTCTCGAAGTAACGGGCGCGCGCGCCCAAGAGGTACACGATGGCGAAGAAGACGACGAGGGAAACGAGGATGAAGGCGCCGATGCGGAGCTTGAGGGTGTAGCGCCGGTCGTCCGCCATCGCGTCCTAGTCTTCCCGCAGTTCGCCGGCAAGGAAGCGCCGGACGTCGGCGTTGGCGGAGACGCGGATCTCCGCGGGCGTGCCCATGTCCGCGAAGCGGCCGTGGTGGAGGATGGCCATCTGATCCGCGATCATGTTAGCGAACTCGATGTCGTGGGTGACCACGATGGCCGTGTCGCACACCCCGCTGCGCAGCGAGGCCATCAGCTCGGCGACCAGGCGTGCATTCGTCGGGTCGAGCCCGGCCGTGGGCTCGTCGAAGAACACCACCTCCGGCTCCATCACGAGGGCGCGCGCGATCCCCACTCGCTTGCGCATGCCGCCGGACAGCTCGGCGGGCAGCAGCTCGTCGGTGCCCGGCATCCCCACCAGGGAGAGGAAGCGGTGCACGCGATCGGTGATCTCGCCCAGCGGCATCTGCGTGTGCTCGCGCAGGGGATAGGCGACGTTCTCGAAGACGGAGAGCGAGTCGAAGAGAGCCGCGCCCTGGAACACGAAGCCCGTGCGCTTGCGCACGGCCAGCATCGCCTCCTCGCGCATGCGCTCGATGCGCGTGCCGAAGAGGGACACCTCCCCCGAGTCGGCTCGGATCAATCCGTTGGTGATCCTGAGCAGGACGGTCTTGCCCGCTCCGCTGCCTCCCATGACGGCCAGGGTCGTCCCCTTGCGGAGGGCCAGGCTCACCCCGCGCAGGACCTCCTTCTGATCGAAGGATTTCCGTACGTCGCGCAGCTCCACGAGAGGGCCGGAGGCTTGGGTCATCTCACCAGAAGAGGAGGAGGAGGAGCTTGGTGAGGAAAAAGTCGGAGATGATCACCGCCATGGCGACCTGGACCACCGTGCTCGTCGTGGACCGGCCGAGCCCCTCCGTGCCTCCTTCCGTCTCGAGCCCGTTGTAGCAGCCGATGAGGGTGATGAGCCCGCCGAAGGCCACGCTCTTGCCGAGGCCGCTCAAGAAGTCCTTGATCACCACCCAGTAGGAGATGGTGTTCCAGTAGAGGTAG
>DATGCY010000143.1:0-8336 GCA_035311385.1 Candidatus Methylomirabilota bacterium | reverse complement strand
GAGCTCGTGCTCCTCGAGATCGGTGAGGGTGATGTAGTTGCCGTGGAGGAAGGAGAGCCGGAAGTCGTCGTCCTTGACGTAGAGGCTCCGGCGCATTCCGCGCGGAAGCTGATGGATGAAGCAGAAGACGCACTTGTTGCTGCACGTGTCGATCTCGCCGGGCCGTGGCGCCTCCAGCTCGAGGCCGAGGTCGGGCCCCGCTCTCCACAGCACGGCCGCCCGCTTCCGGCCTTCGCGCTCGAAGGAAAGCCGAAGCTGCTCCTGCCCCGCGTGGAAGTGGAAGTCGATGACGTCGCGCAGGGCCTGGCCGTTGATGGCCACAATGCGGTCGCCGGGACGGAGGGCAGCCCGGGCGGCGGGAGAGCGCTCCCGCACCGCCGCCACCACCACCCCGGCGGGCATGGGGCTAGCGCAGGCGGTCATGCTCGAAATCGCTCGGGTGATCGTGCCCGGCGAGCGCGTCGGGCGGGTTGAGCTGCCCGAGCCCCTTCACCAGATACTGAAGCCCGGAGCCCACGGTGAAGATCACGGTGATCCAGGCTGCCGTCTTGGGCAGGAACATGAGGGTGCGGAAGTAGTAGGCGAGCATGGCGGACAGCACGGTGGCCATCTGGAACACCGTGGAGGCCTTGCCGAGGAGACTCGGGGTGGGATGTACGGTGCCCCCTGCTACGTGGATGACGAGCACGCCCACGCTCAGAATCAGGTCGCGGCTCACCACCACCGCGGCGATCCAGAAGGGGATGACCTTGAGATACGTCAGGGTGACGAAGGCCGAGGTGATGAGGAGCTTGTCGGCCACGGGATCGAGGAAGGCCCCGAGCCGGGACTGCGTGCCCCGCGTGCGCGCGATGTAGCCATCGAGCATGTCGGTCAGGCTCGCCGCGCAGAAGACGGCGAAAGCCCAGCCCGCCTTCCGGTAGACGAGCAGCGTCACGAACACCGGAATGAGCAGGATCCGAAGCGTCGTCAGCCAGTTGGCCAGTCCCATGCGGTCATCCGTTGCGGACGAAGCCCAAGTCTATCATTGGGCACCGAGGCGGCGGAATGGAAACCTGAGCGGCCTAGTCGGCGAGCTGGTAGGGCTTGAGAGGGCCCAGCAGGCGGCGCGGGAGCTCGACTTCTAGAACGATTCCGTCCACTTCGTCGGAGCGTGAGAGCACGCGGCCCCGCTCGTAGCACTGAGCGAGGGCGGTGCCGTCGCGGTATGGCAGGCGGAGCCGCACGCGCTCCACGTTGGGCCGGAGCGCCCGCTCGATGCGGTCGAGGAGCGCATCCATGCCCTGCCCGGTGCGCGCAGAGACGACGACGGCGTCGAAGCGATCCACGAGGGCGTCCAGGGCAGCATCCGCGTCGAGCCGGTCGACCTTGTTGAGGGCCACGATAGTCGGCCGGTCGCCGAGCTCGAGCTCATCGAGGAGCGATTCCACCGCCTCCATCTGCTCGTCGAACCCGGGATGGCTCGCGTCCACCACGTGCAGAAGCACGTCGGCCTCCTCCAGCTCTTCCAGGGTCGCCTTGAAGGCGGCCACGAGCTGGTGGGGCAGCTTGCGGATGAACCCCACCGTGTCGGTGAGGATGAACGGCGCGCGCGAGGGGCGCGACACGACGCGTGCCGCGGGGTCGAGCGTCACGAAGAGGCGATCGGCCGCGGTGTGCTCCGCTCCCGTGAGGTGATTGAGCAGGGTGGTCTTGCCTGCGTTGGTGTAGCCCACGAGGGCGATGACGGGCACGCCGGCCGCCTTGCGGCGGTCACGGAGGAGCCGGCGATGCACGCGCACGCGCCCGAGCTCGCCGCGGATCTTCTCGATGCGGTGGCGGATCATGCGGCGGTCGGACTCGAGCTGGGTCTCGCCCGGGCCCCGCGTGCCGATGCCGCCGCCGAGGCGCTCGAGATGCTTCCACTGCCCCACGAGGCGCGGGAGGAGATAGGAGAGCTGGGCCAGCTCGACCTGAAGCTTGCCCTCCATCGTGCGCGCGCGCTGGGCGAAGATGTCGAGGATGAGCGCGGTACGGTCGATGACCTTGAGGCCGAGCGAGCCGCCGAGGTTACGCTCCTGCACGGGCGAGAGCGGGTCGTCGGAAATCATGAGATTCGCTCCCTCGCGCTCCGAGGATGCCCTGAGCTCGTCCACCTTGCCCTTGCCGAAGTAGAGCTGGGGCGTGGGCGCCTGGCGCTCCTGAGTGACCCGGCCCACCACTTCTGCGCCCGCCGATTCGGCGAGGCGACCGAGCTCGTCGAGCGATTCCTCCACCTCGAAGCGGCGCTGTCGTGGCAGCCGGAGGGCGGCCAGCAGCGCCCGTTCCCGTCTCCTCACTCGATCCATCCCTCCCGTGCGATCTCCTTGACGATGCGCTCGGCGGCGCCCTCGGGTCCGCCCGTCTCGTCCACGTCCAGCCAGCGGATGCCTGGCTCCCGCGTGAACCACGTCATCTGTCGCTTCGCGTAGCGACGAGTGTCACGCACCATCAGGGCAAGGGCCTGAGCTTCCGTCAGCCGCCCGCGCGCCACCTCGAGGAATTGGCGATAGCCGATGCCCGCCATGCCGGGCGCCGTCTCGTCGTAACCGGCCTCCAGAAGTCGCCTCACCTCGTCCATCATCCCACCGGACAGCATCGCGTGCGCGCGTTCCTCGAGGCGACGGTTCAGTACGGCTCTCTCTTGGCTGAGGCCGGTCAGGAGCACGCGCCAGGGCGAAATCGCCGAGCTCCAGCTCCCGCCGGCCGGTGAGCCGCCGGCTCCACTCTCGTGCTTCTCGATGGCGCGGATGATCCGTACCCGATCGTTGGGATGGAGGCGGGCCGCCACCTCACGATCGAGGCTGGCCAGCCGCTGGTGCAGGGCGGGAACGCCGGAATCGGCCGCCTCCGCCTCGAGGCGGGCCCGCAGCGCCGGATCGGCGGGCGGCGCCGGATCGAGGCCTCTGAGGAGGGCACGGATGTAGAGGCCCGTCCCGCCCACGATCACCGGCAGCTTGCCGCGTCTGCGCACGGTGTCGATGCAGGCCATCGCCTCGCGTCGGAAGCGGGCGGCGTGATAGCGCTCGCTCGGCTCGATCAGGTCGACGAGGTGATGCGATACGGCCGCGCGCTCGGCAGCCGTGGGCTTGCCCGTGGCCGCGTCCATGCCGCGATAGACCTGGCGCGAGTCCGCGCTCACCACCTCGATATCGATCCGCGCAGCCAGGTGCACGGCCACCTGCGTCTTGCCCACGCCGGTGGGTCCGCAGACCACGAGCAGCGGCGGCGGCGTCACCATGTGCGTCGGAGCTCGCGCTTGATCTCCTTGAGGGAGAGGCGCGAGACGATGGGACGGCCGTGCGGGCAGAAGTACGGCGTCTCCGTGGCGGAGAGATCGGTGAGCAGCCGTGTCATCTCCTCGCGCTGGAGCGGCGCGTGTGCCTTGACGGCGGCCCGGCAGGCGACGAAGGCCAGGGCCCGGTCGACGATGGGCGATGCCGAGGCGGGACCCGGCGTGCCCACCTCGTCGAGGAGCCCATCGATCAGCCGGCGGGGCTCCTCCGCCTTGAGCAGGCTCGGGACGGCGCGGAGCAGGACGCTGCGGCCACCGAAATCCTCGAGGGCGAAGCCGAGCGCTTCGAGATCGCGGCGCCACTCCGCGAGGAGACCGGACTTGCCGGGCCCGAGCTCGAGGGACTGTGGAAAAAGGAGGGCCTGCGAGGCGAGGGGGCCGGAGGCGAGGTCGCGCTTGAGCTGCTCGAAGAGCACGCGCTCGTGGGCCACGTGCTGGTCGATGAAAAAGACCTCCTCGTCGCTCGCCGAGACCACAAAGGTGTCCTGCAGCTGGCCGATCACGCTGCCGAAGCGGCCGGGCCCGAAGGATGCCGGCGCTTCGCGGAAGAGCGCGCCCTGCGTCTCGTCGGGCCACGGGATGCTCGAGACGGCCCCGCCGGGCACGTCAAGCTCGTCAAGGGCGGCCGGGCCGGAGGTAGTCAGGCCCGCCTGCGGCTGCACCACGCGCTGCGAGCGCAGGGCATCCTGCACGGCGCGGAACACCGCCTCCTGGACGAGGCGTGGCGAGCGGAAGCGCACCCACGCCTTGGTCGGGTGCACGTTCACGTCGACCTCGGGCAAGGGCAGCTCGAGGGCGAGCACGGCGACGGGAAACTGGTGCCGCGCGAGCATGGGACGATAGCCCTCGATGAGGGCCTGGGTCAGCGCGGTGTCCTTCACGGGGCGCCCATTCACGATGAGCGTGATCTCGTCGCGATTGCCCCTCGCCCGCTGCGGCGGGGCGAGGAGTCCGGTGATGCGCACCCCGCCCTGGCCATGCTCGACGTCGAGCATGGCCTGCGAGGTCTCGTAGCCGACGAGGGCGCCGATCCGGTCGCGGAGGGTGGCGGCCACCGGAGCGGCAAGCACCGCCTTGCCGTGATGCAGGACGCGGAGCTGAAGATCGATGCGGGACAGCGCGATGCCCTGGAGGAGCCGCAGGATGGTGCTGAGCTCGGCAGGCGCGCTGCGGAGGAACTTGAGCCGGGCGGGCGTGTTGAAGAAGAGATCCTGCGTCTCCACCGCCGTGCCGGCATCGGCGGCAACCTCGAGGCGGGCTTGCACGCTTCCCCCCTCGCCCCGGAGGAGGGTGCCGGTCGTGCTGCCGCGCGGACAGGAGCGTATTTCGAAGCGGCTCACCGCGCAGATGGCGGGCAGCGCCTCGCCCCGGAAGCCGAGGGTGGCGATGGCGTCCAGATCGGCCTCGTCGGCGATCTTCGAGGTGGCGTGGCGTTGGAGCGCGAGGTCGAGATCGACGGCGCTCATGCCCACCCCGTCATCGCTCACCCGGATGAGCTGACGGCCCGCATCCTTGAGCTCGACGCTGATGGCCGCGGCATGGGCGTCGATGGCGTTCTCCACCAACTCCTTCACCACGGAGGCGGGACGCTCCACGACCTCTCCGGCGGCGATCTTGTTGATCAGGAGCTCGGGAAGGAGACGGATCGGGCTCACGGCTGAGCCTTGAGCCGCTGCTGCCATTCCGCGAGGAGGTTGAGGGCGCGAAGCGGGGTGACCGACCCCACATCGAGCGCGGCGAGCTCCTTGAGGAGCGGATCGGGCGCGGAGGGGAAGAGCCCGAGCTGGGCGGTGGCCTCTGCCGGCGGCTCCGCTGCCGCACTCGGCCGTGCGCTCTCGAGCTCGGAGAGGATGGCGCGCGCGCGGGTGATCACGGCGGGGGGCAGACCGGCGAGGCGGGCGACCTGGATCCCGTACGAGCGATCGGTGCCGCCCGGCCGCACCTTGTGGAGGAAGATGATCTCGTCGTTCCACTCCTTCACCGCCACATGATAGTTCCGGACACGCGGAAGGGTCCCGGCCAGCGCGGTCAGCTCGTGGTAGTGAGTGGCGAAGAGCACCTTGGCGCCGCGGCCTCGCTCGTGGAGCTCCTCCGTCACCGCCCACGCGATGGCGAGCCCGTCGAAGGTGGAGGTGCCTCGCCCGACCTCGTCGAGGAGGATCAGGCTGCGCTCCGTGGCGTGATGGAGGATGCTCGCCGTCTCCACCATCTCCACGAGGAAGGTGCTCTGGCCGCGCGCGAGATTGTCCTGCGCGCCCACGCGCGTGAGGATGCGGTCGACCACTCCGATGCGGGCAGAGCGCGCGGGCACGCAAGCGCCCATCTGCGCGAGAATGACGAGCAGCGCGGCCTGGCGCATGAACACGCTCTTCCCGCTCATGTTGGGGCCGGTGAGGATGATCACCTGCTCGGCGTCCGGATCCAGCCGCAGGTCGTTGGGTGTGAAAGGCCGATCGCCGCCCACCTCGAGCACGGGATGGCGCCCCTCCACGATGTCGAGGACGCGGCCGCCGTCGATCTCCGGCCGTACGTGGCCGCGCTCGTGGGCCACGTCGGCCAGCGCGACGAGGGCGTCGAGGGCACCCACCGCGCGCGCGGTGCGGAGGAGCGCGGGCGCCTCCGCGGCCACCGCCGCCCGGATTTCCATGAACAGCTCGAGCTCGAGCTTGATCATGCGCTCCTCAGCCCCCAGCACGCGGCTCTCGTACTCCTTGAGCTCGGTGGTGACGTAGCGCTCGGCCCCGGTGAGGGTTTGCCGCCGGATGTACTCGGGCGGGACCTTGGCGGCCTGGGCGTGGCTCACCTCGATGCCGTAGCCGAACACGCGATTGAAGCGTACGCGCAGGCTGGGAATGCCCGTGCGCTGGCGCTCGCGGCCTTCCAGCGAGGCGATCCACTCGCGCGCGTCGCGCGCGCCCCGGCGGATCTCGCCGAGCTCGGCGCTCCACGTCTCGCGGATGAGGCCACCCTCGCGCAGAGTGGGCGGCGGCTCGTCCTCCAGGGCGTCCTCGAGGAGCTTGTGGAGCGCGGGCAGCGAAGTGATGTCCTCGCCGAGCGTGGCGAGGAGCGGGCTCGGCAGCCCGGCGAGAGCGTCACGGAGAGCGGCGAGCCGCCCCAGGAAGCTCCGGAGGCCCGTGAGATCTCGGGCGTGGGCCACCCCGAGGGCCGCGCGGCTCGACAAACGCTCGAGGTCGCCGATGCCGCGCAGCTCCTGGCGCAGGCTCGCACGCCGGGCGGGCTCGGCCATGAGGGCAGCCACCGCGTCTTGGCGGCGCCCGATCTCCGTGATGTCGAGGAGCGGCCGGAGGAGCCACTGGCGCAGGGTGCGCGCGCCCATGGGCGTGGCGGTGCGATCGAGCATGGACAAGAGCGAGCCGCGCACGTTCCGGTCCTGCGCCCGCTCGAAGAGCTCGAGGGTGGCCACGGCGGTGGGATCGAGCATGAGCGCATCACCGGGGGCGAGCCGCTGAAGTCGCGTGAGGTGGCCGAGCGACTCGCCCTGAGTTTCCAGAAGATACGCGAGCGCAGCTCCCGCCGCCTGGATGCCCACGCTCATGTCCCCCACGCCAAGCCCGTCGAGTGAGGTGACGCGGAAATGCGCAGCGAGTCGTTCGCGCGCCTGGCGAAGGGCGAACCACGTCGGCTCGCCCGTCGTCATGGGAAGGCCGAGAGCGCCGAGCCGACTCGCCAGCGTGGGCTCGGCATCGCGGGCGAGGAGACTCTCCGCAGGCCGTCGCAGGAGGGCCGTCTCGAGCAGCGCCTCGCCGTCGCCCGCCGACTCCCCCACCCAGAACTCGCCCGTGGAAACGTCGACGAGGGCGGCCCCCAAGGCGCGGGTGCCGCTTCCTCCCGCTCGATGGAGGGCGAGGAGGAAGTTGTTGGCGGCGCCGTCGAGATACTGCGTATCGGTGAGGGTGCCCGGTGTGATGACCCGCACCACTTCTCGGCGCACGATCTTCTTGCCCTTCCCCGGAGCCTCCATCTGTTCGCACACCGCGACCTTGCGGCCTGCGCGGATCAGGCGCGCGATGTAGCCGTCGGCCGCGTGGTGAGGGATGCCCGCCATGGGGATGGCACCCTCGCCCTTTTGCCGCGAGGTCAGGGTGATCTGGAGCAGGGCCGCCCCCTCGTGTGCGTCCTCGAAGAAGAGCTCATAGAAGTCGCCGAGGCGGAAGAGGAGGAGATAGTCTGGGTAGCGCTTCTTGAGCTCCCGGTACTGCTGCATCATGGGTGACAGCGGGGGTGACAACGGGGCCGGCAGGGGCGGTTCGGACGGCGACGTCGAGGGCGGCGACATCGGGAGTTCGGGCGAGTCGTCCCTCACGAGCCGAGCGCCGAGAGGAGGCGGTCGTAGGTGGTGTCGAGACTCTCGGGAAGGACCCGCGTGTTGCCCGTCACCGACATGAAGTTGCTGTCACCGTTCCACCGCGGGACCACGTGCATGTGGAGGTGCCCGGGCACGCCGGCGCCGGCCGTGCGCCCCTCGTTGAGGCCCACGTTGTAACCGTCCGGATGATAGGCGCGGCCGAGGGCGACCACCGCCGACTGCACGAGCTCCATGAGTTCGGCGAGCTCAGCGGTCGTCGCCGCGCCGAGTGAGCCTTGATGGCGCGTGAGCGCGGCCATCACATGGCCGGAGGCGTACGGGTACTTGTTGAGAATTAGGAAGGCCTGGGAAGACCTGCGGAGCACGAGCGCGCGCCGGTCGTTGCCACTCGCGATTGCGTCACAGAAGATGCAGCCACCTGCCGACGAAGGAGTTGCCGCCTCGGCGGATGTCACGTACGCCATCCGCCACGGCGCCCAGAGTCGATCCACGCGGCTCGGGGGCGACCTCTACGTGTTGACCAGCTCGCGGAGCCTCTTCCCGACCTTGAAGAAAGGCACGCGCTTCTCGGGGACGCTGACGCTGTCGCCCGTCTTGGGATTGCGGCCCTTCCGGGAGTTGCGATGCCGGATTCGGAAGCTCCCGAATCCGCGCAGCTCCACCTTGTCTCCCTTGGCGAGCGCGTCGGTGATGTTG
>DATGCY010000142.1:0-16012 GCA_035311385.1 Candidatus Methylomirabilota bacterium | reverse complement strand
TAGATTGCGCCTGCGGCGAGCACCACGGTATCTCCGCAGTTGATGCCGCTGTCGAAGCGGATGACCGCGGCAAAGTCATTGCCATTGGTCACCGAATTCCCGCTATCCGTACAGGTATAGATGCCAGATCCATGGCTGCCGCTGAAGGAGCAAGCGGCCTCAGCGGGCGAGGCGAGCCAGAGGAGCGCGAGAAGGAGGAAGATCATGGCGTGGAGATTGTCCGCTTTCCGCTGATGGTTAGCTTGCCGCTCATTTTCAAGATGATGAGGTCGCGGTTGACAGCACTGGCGTCACATGTGGGCGCGCTGCCTTCGCGTACTCCTTGACCGAGTCCTGCATGCGCAACGCCGTCTCGTGGCGAGTCGCCCCGCACGACGCTCCACGTCTTTTCCTGCGGGCCAGCCACGCCAAGCCGACTGCCCGTTGGCACCAAGAGCCACGTGCCAGGTTCGGGAATGGGCTGGATTTCATAGATGCCGCTCTCAAGCGCCCAATCGCTGTGGGTATCTGGTACGAACGAAAGGGTCGCGACGCCATGGTCTATCGCGTATGGTTTGCTCACGCTCATCGATACGCACCCCCAACGAAGAATGGAGGGGGGATGATATGCTTCTCCGTCCTGGTCGGCAAGGGCACTAGACGGACGTCACCAACACTACCGACCGGCCGATCCGGATCATCTGGGTCGAGGGGTTCATCAACTACAACGGCGCGTGGTCAGCTCGAAACATCAAGAACCGAGTGTTGCGGACGACGGCGGAGACGTGACCTACGACGGCTGGCGTCCCGGCGATACGGCGAGCTGCCATGTTGACTGGCGCGGGTCGGGATCGTCGACCGACGCGACCATGATCGTCAAGTGGGCGTTCATCGCCGTCGCCGCCGAGGGCAATGACTACTTCGCCGAGGCAATTGTCCCAGACATCGAGCCGGTCAAGCTGAAGTGACGAGGAGCCCGTCGTCGAGGAGGACGCGAAGCTCGGCGGTCAAGTCGACGAGCTAACCGCGTCCGGGAGCTAGGCGAAGGCTAGCGGCGGCGGCCGTGGAAGATGGCGCACCAGCGCCGGTTGTCGTCGCCGCCCGCCTCGGCGCTTGCCGAGAGGTACGCGGAAGTGGAAGTGGTCACCACTTCGTCATCGGTACCATCTCGCGCCGGAGTGTGGGATTCGCACCAGCGCACGTCGAGAATCTCCAGGCTGGGGTCGGCATCGGGCTCACACCCGGGACAGTAGCCGCGGGCGACACGCGGGGTGTCCGGAAGGTGGTCCGTCACCGTGGTATGGCGAGCATCAGCACCATCGCCATTGCATTTTCATAATAGAGTCACCGGTAGTCCTTCCCGAAAAAAATAACGCCGGGTGGCCTCTGCGACCATGCCACCCGATCGCCGGGCGGTGACCGCCTCGATGACACAAGCCCAGAGGCAACCATTCGCAACCCCCGCGTAACCCGCGAACATCACGAACCGGCCCCCACAACAATTCTCAGGCCTTGTACCTCACTGCATCCGATTCCGGACATTGACGCAGCAAGCCAGCGCGCCATACTTCGTCGGTATGGACGGCGCCTCGCAGATCCGGGACTGGCCGACGGACGAGCGGCCGCGTGAGCGGCTCTACCACAAAGGAGCGGCCGCCCTGTCCGATGCCGAGCTCCTGGCCATACAACTCGGCACGGGGATGCCGGGCCTGAGCGCGCTCGACGTGGCGCACGCTCTGCTGGCGGAGTTCGGAGGCCTGCGGGAGCTGGCGGGGCGCGAGGTGGCGGCGGTGGCCGCGATGCGTGGGGTGGGCCGGGCAAGGGCGGTGCGGCTTGCCGCCGCCTTCGAGATCACGCGCCGCCTCCGCTCTCGCAACGGCCATGCGCGTCCCGTGCTCTCGAGCCCGGACCAGGTTTTCGCGCGCTACGCGCCCCTGATGGAGGACCTGCGCAAGGAAGTCTTCCGCCTCGCCCTCCTCGACGCCCAGAACGGACTCCTGCGCGACGTGGTGGTTTCCGAGGGCACGCTGTCGGCGAGCCTGGTCCATCCCCGCGAGGTGTTCAAGCCGGCGATCTTGGAGTCGGCGGCGTCGATCATTCTGCTGCACAACCATCCGAGTGGTGACCCGACGCCGAGCCGGGAGGATCTCCGGCTGACCAAGCAGCTCGTGGAGTGCGCCCGGCTGCTCGACCTGCCCATCCACGATCACGTGATCATTGGACGGGAGCGCTTCATCAGCTTCGCTCAGCTGGGGAAGCTCTGACGATCGAGCCTCGGGTCGAGGAGGAAGGGAGAAAGAGGACTGGGACGGGCTATTTCTGCCGCCGCATGGTGACGGTCCACCCGCTGATTCCAGCGAGTTTCCCCGTCAGCTCGTCGCCGTTCAGGGTGAGGCGGCCCGTCGCGCCGGCGGGCACGGTGATCTCGACCTGGTTGCCGGTGACGAAGCCCTCGGTCAGCCCGCTCGGATCGGCACCCGCGCCCGTCACGAGGAGGTTGCCCGCAAAGCGCGAGCCCGTCTGGGTTACCGTCATCTCGATCTGCCCGCTCCCGCCCGCGGGCTGGTTCGTGCTGACCCACGTGCCCTGCCACTTGCCCGTGATATCGATGGTAGCCGGTGGTTGCGTGCTCGCGCATCCTGCCGCGCTGCCGAGGATTGCCACGGCGATCAGGAGGCGCCAGGACCAGGACACGGATGTGTCGCCTACCCCTTGGCCAGCTTTTCGACTTCCTTCTTCGACAATCCCTGGATCCGCGTGAGGAGGGTCTTCACTTTCCGCTCCGAGGCGTGGTCAGCGAGGATCAGCTTCTTCGACTTCGTGCCGTTCGCGATGTAGGCGACCCAGTCATCGAGGCTCGGCGTTCCTCGCCACACCACCGTGAGTCCGCTGAGTCTCATGCGCTTCCGGCCTTCGACTTTCGCGAGCGGTTTCCGACTCGCCTCCATACTCACCATCCCCTCAGCAGCGTGTTCGATTCTCTTCTTCCACGTCACGAGCGTGATGCAGGCGTCCACCTTAGGTATCGGCAGAGAGCATGTCAAAGCTTTTTTTCGCCGCATGAAATGCGGCTTTTCACGGGGCCGCGTCATCGAATACGCGTCAATCCTGACTCTGTGCATTGCCGTCGAAGCGGTGGACGGCCAGAGCGTCATATTTTCGGTACGTCCTCGCGAAACCGCATCAGAGCGTGCTTTTTTGGGTCATGTGGATGTCTGTGGATAAGTGGATAAGGTGTGGGTTACTTTTTTGCCTTGACAAGACCGTCGAGAATGCGCCGCGCCAGCAGCGGACCGCGCGTGATGAATCCCGTGAAGTACGCGCAGGCGGCGGCGCCCGCCTCCAGCACCTGCTGTGCCTTCTCGGGCGCGTCGATGCCGCCCGTGGCGACGATCTGCACGCTGTCGCCGAAGCGCTGCCGGAGCCGGCGCACGTTGGTGAGCGTCTCGCTGAACAGGGCAGGACCGGAGAGGCCGCCCGACTTCTGCGAGAGACGCGGCTCCTCGATGCGCCGCGTGTTGCCGCAGTTCACGATGGTGATTCCGACGTCGAGGGCGGCGGGAATGGTCGTCTCCTCGTTGACTCTCCGGAAGTCCGGCGACACCTTCACGATGATCGGCTTGTCGGTGGCCTTGCGCACGGCCCGGAACATGTCCGCGAGGGCGGCGGGCCGCTCCGACCAGCTGTACACGAGCTTCGTGTTCGGCGAGGAGATGTTGATCTCCACCAGGTCGCCGAAGGGGGCGAGGCCCTCCACCACCGCGACGTAGTCCTCGGGCGACTCGCCCGCCGCGGCCACGATGAGGGGCACGCGGTGGGGAAGCCGCGCGATCGCGAGACGGTAGGCGGCGAGGCCGGGGTTGTGAAAGCCGTTGCAGTTGACGAGCCCTGGGCCTTCCGAAGTCTGGATGCGCACGAGGTTGGGCGTGGGATGGCCGGGGCGCGGGTTGGGAGTGATGCTCTTGGCGGTCACGGCGCCGAAGCCCAGTCCCATGGCCCGGCGCAGGATAATCGTGTCGTAGTACATGGACGACAGGATGAGCGGATTGGGCAGGCGCACCCCGCCCAGGGTCACGCCGAGGCGCGCGTCGTCGTTGCGGAAGATCGACAGCCGATCGAGGGGCAGATGGCGCAGTCCCCACTGGCCGAGGAAGACGGCGATCGATTCGGGCAGCCGCGAGAGGACGCCGCCGTAGAGCAGGCGGTAGAGAAGCTCGGCAGCGCGCACCATGAGTCGGCCCACATGGTATCCTAGCCCGCGATGGACTTCCACGAGGCCGTCGTCCTGCTTCGTCGTCCGTTCCGCTGCCCCTGAGCGAATCGTTCCGCCGATGACGCGTGGTCCCTTCGTCGACGCGACGGGCGAGTCCTTCACCCTCGCCGCCGCGCCCTCCCGCATCGTCTCCCTCGTGCCGAGCGTCACCGAGCTCCTCTTCGCGCTTGGTGCCGGCGACGCGGTGGCCGGCTGCACCATCTTTTGCACCGAGCCCGCTCGGGGAGTGGCGGCCAAGACGCGAGTGGGTGGCGAGAAGAATCCCAAGCTCGAGCTGATCCGCGAGCTGAGCACCGACCTCGTGGTCGCCAACGTGGAGGAGAACGTGCGCGAGCACGTCCTCACCCTCCGAAGCTGGGGGATCCCCGTGTACGTGATCTATCCCCACACGGTGGCCGAGGGCATCCGGCTCGTGCGCGAGCTGGGCGCGGTGATCGGCCACCATGCGGAGGGCGTCGAGATGGAGGCGGGCCTCCTCGACGCGCTCCGCGATACGCGCCGACGCCTGAGCGGCCGCGCGGTCTCGCGCGTCTTCTACCCGATCTGGCGCAATCCGTGGATGACCATCGGGCGTGACACCTACGCTCACGACATGCTCACCGTCTGCGGAGGGATCAACGTCTTCGCGGAAGCGTCCTCGCGCTATCCCGAGGTGACGCTTGCCCAGGTGGAGGAGGCGGCGCCCGAGGTTGTGCTCTTGCCCGACGAGCCGTATCGCTTCCGGCGGGCGCATCTGGCCGACTTCGAGGCCTGTCCTGCTCTGCCTGCCCGCCGCGACGGGCGCATTCATCTCGTGGACGGCAAGCTCGCCACCTGGTATGGCCCGCGCATCGCGGACGCTCTGCGCGAGCTGCCGCGTCTGCTCGCCGGCGCCTAGGATACTCGGAGGGGGGCTTGGCCCCCCTTCCGAGCCTCCCCCGAGGATTCGGGTGCGCGGGCAAAGCCCGCGCTCGCCCCGGAACATTCGAGCGGCAAGCTGTTGGTCAAGGAGGCCATGCGCGCCCTCTCCGACACCGCCGGTAGGCCGGATTGTTTATGAGTGCCTCGCGTTCCGCGTCCTCGTGAACAGCCCAGGCTAGCCGCGTCGACGCCTTCGGGCGGCGATCTTCTCCTCGAGATAGGCGGCGAAGGCGCCACGGTAGCGGCGCTGAAGGGCCGGAATGGTCCAGTCGCGCCCCGTGAGGCGCTTGCGGCAGCGAGCCTTCCCGCACGCGCATCGCGTGACGGCGGGCGAGTTCTCCTCCATCGCCCAGTCGTAGGTCAGCTCCTCGCCCGCCTCGATGGGCCGCCGGGCTACGAAGGTGAGCTGTCCCCGGATGCCGAGGTTCGGCTCGCACGAGTGGTTGATGAAGAGCTTGTTGCGGCGGATCTCGGACGGGTGACGGGCGCCCACGTAGAAGTCGTCCTCCACCTGCAGGTACGACTCGCCGATGCGGTGGCGAAGACGGCGCACGCGCTCTCGGGCCATGATGTGGCCGCCCTTGATGGCCACGATCTCGCCCTTGGCGATGGGGCGGATGGCGAAGAGGCCGTGCCCGTGTATCGGGCTCCGCCGTACGGCGGTCTTGGGCGAGCGATAGGAATCGGGCACGAAGCGTCCCTCTGCGGGCCGCTCAGGCGCTACTCCACCTCGAGGATCATCTCGATCTCGACGGGGATGCCGCTGGGCAGCTCGGCCATGCCCACCGCCGAGCGGGCGTGTCGGCCTTGGTCGCCGAAGATCTCGACCATCAGATCCGAGAAGCCGTTGATGACCTTCGGCTGCTCGCCGAAGCCCTCGGCGGAGTTGACCATGCCCAGCACCTTGACGATGCGCTTCACCTTGTCGAGGCTGCCCAGCATGGAGCGCGCCGTGCCGAGGAGGTTGACGCCGACCTCGCGGGCGACCTTGTAGCCATCCTCCGCGGAGAGATCGCGCCCGACCTTGCCGCGCGCGGACGGCTTGCCATCGACGCGGCTCGGGCCGTGGCCCGAGAGGAAGAGCAGGTTGCCCACGCGGACGCCCGGTACGTAGTTGCCCCCGGGCTTGGGCGGATCGGGCAGGGTGATGCCGAGCTCCTTGATCCGGCCTTCAGCGCTCATGAATGGTCCTCACTGGCTACGGAAGGTGAGATCGACGGCGCGTGGATCTTCTCACTGCCTCCCCGCAGGGGCAAGCGATTTTCCGTCGGGCGGAGCGGTTCAGGGCGACTCCCTGCAGAAGACGAAGAACATCGGTCGCGTGTTTCCCGTTTCGCCGCGATCGTTCAGGCAGCGCGTGCGCCCCTCGGAATCAGAGCGCGCGGTTTGCGCACTGCTGGAGGCGCACGCGCTCAGCGCGAGACCGAGGGCGAGCAGGGCGAGAAATCCCAGCGACCGCGTCATGGACACCACGAGAGTAGCACGCACTTGGACACTCTCCAGGTTCCTGTGTGACAATCTCCCGCATGGCCACGCCCGTCACGCCCTCGCCCGCCGCTACCCTCGTCCTCCTCCGCGATCGTCCGCCGTCCGTCGTGGAGACGCTGCTCCTCCAGCGCCACGCCAAGAGCAAGTTTGCCGCGGGCGACTACGTGTTCGCGGGAGGCAAGATCGAGGTGGATGACATGCCACCCGACGGCGAGCGCTTCTGCCGAGGCCTCACCCCCGAGCAGGCGAGCGCGCGGCTGGGCGGCGGGCTCGCGCCGCGCGTGGCGCTGTCGTACTGGGTCGGGGCCATTCGCGAGGCCTTCGAGGAGGTAGGCGTCCTTCTCGCCTACGAGGTCCACGGCCGGCTGCTCCGCATCACCGCGGCCTCGCGCGAGCGCTACGAGGACTATCGCGCCGCCTGCCAGAAGGCCAACCCCGCCTTCTTCGACATGCTGCGCGCGGAGCGCCTCACCCTCGCCACCGACCTCGTCTTCTACTTCGCCCACTGGATCACGCCCGAGGAGCAGCCCATCCGCTTCGACACGCGCTTCTTCGTCGGGCTCAAGCCACCGGAGCAGGAGCCCGTGGCCGACGGTCACGAGATCGTAGATCTCAAGTGGCTCACGCCCGCCGACGCCCTCGCGGCCGCCAAGCGGAAGGAGATCGGCCTGCGCACGCCTACCATCAAGAACCTGGAGCTGATCGCCGCGGGAGGGGCGCCGGCCTCCCGCGTGGTCGAGTCGTTGGGCGCACGCGAGGTGCCGACGATACGACCGCGCGTCCTCCAGGTCGACGGCAAGCCCGTGCCCGTGCTGCCTGGTGATCCGCGCTGGTACTGAGCCACGGTTGACGGCGGGGCGCGAGCCCCGGTGGCTCCTCGTGAGCGCCCGGCTGACGCCGCTGACCCTGAGCCGGGAGCACCACCATGAACTGGCCGAGGCTAAGGCCGAATGAGGCCTCGATGACGAGCGCAGCACGAACGAGGGGCGAAACGGCGGTTCGGTCGATTCACCGAACGGCTGGCCTGCTCGTGGTCATCGCGTGGATGCTCGTCGTTCCCGCGCGTGCCGCCGATCCGGACTTCCAAACGCTCAAAGGCCGCTGGCTCCGGCCCGACGGCGGCTACGTGCTGGAGATCCGCAAGATCGCCGCCGACGGCACCATGGACGCCGCCTACCTCAACCCGCGACCCATCAACGTCAGCCGAGCCAAGGCCACGCGCGACAAGACCACTCTCCGGGTATTCGTGGAGCTCCGCGCGCCCAACTATCCCGGCAGCACCTATACGTTGACCTACGATCCGAAGCGCGACGAGCTCTACGGCGTCTACTTCCAGGCGGTGCAGGGGCAGAGCTTCGACGTCGTCTTCGTGCGGGCCAGATAGCCGAGGCGCTCAGTCGATCTTCGACTCGTCCCGGTACATGACCTTGTGCCGGGTGGTCTTGACCCACTCATCGATCTCCACATCTGTCAGGAAGCCGCGCGGATCGAAACGTTCCCAGCTCATGATCTGGTCGAGCCGCTTCTTCCAGCGCTTGTAGGAGGGCTTCAGCGGCGGCCCGAAGCACATCACGTCGATGACGGCAAGCTCGTCGGGCACCCCGAGGAGGGGCTTGATCTTTCGCTGGATGTCCTCCTGGCCGATGGCGGTGATCCACCACACGGCATAGCCGAGGGCGGCCGCCGCGAGATGAGCCGACATGGTCGACGCGGCCACGGACTGCAGGAGGATGCGCTCGGCGTTCTGCTTGTAGAGGCGGTCGAGCTCGGAGCCGTCGTTCAGCACGGGGAAGGCCTTGATGAAGCGAAAGTCTGCCACCACCACGATGAGGCCGGGCGCCGTCTTGACCCCGTTGTAGTTCGGGGTGGGGAACCCCATGCGAAGGCGGGCGCGATGCTGCTGCTCGTCCACGAAGCATTGGCCGATGGTCTGCTTCACCTGAGGATCCGTGACCACGATGTAGTGCCAGGGCTGGGCGTTGGCGCCCGAGGGCGCGTGACGAGCCGCCTCCAGGATCATCTCGAAGTGCTCGCGAGGGACGTTCCACGTTGCGAAAGCACGATTGGTCATGCGCGTCTGGGCTACCTCGAGGAAGGCTTGGTAGCGCGCGACGTTATTGAAGGCTCTCGTCTGGGCGTCGGCAGCCATGGAACCCTCCTTCACGGAGTGAGGACGATCTTGCCGAACTGCTTCCCCTCGGCGAGGCGCCGCTCTCCCTCCACCCCGTCCGCGAGCGGCATCACCGTGTCGACGATGGCGCGGAGCCGCCCGCGGAAGAGCTCGCGCATCACCGCATGGAACTCCGCGTTGCTCGACATGGTCGAGCCGATGATGGAGATCTGCTTCCAGAACACCACGCGGATATCCGTCTCGCCGATGGGCCCGGAGGTCGCGCCGCACGTGACGAGGCGTCCGCCCTTGGCGAGCGCGCGGAGGGAGCCCTTCCAGGTGGCGGCGCCCACGTTCTCCAGCACGACATCGACCCCACGCTTGCCCGTCTGCTCCCACACGATCTGGGTCCAGTCTTCCCGCGCATGGTTGATGCACTCGTCGGCGCCGAGGGCTCGGGCGCGCGCGAGCTTGTCGTCGCTCGAGGAGGTGACCCAGACGCGCGCCCCGCAGAGCTTGCCGATCTGGACGGCGGCGGAGGACACGCCGCCGCCCACGCCCAGGATGAGGAGATCCTCGCCGGCGCGGAGGCGCGCCTGCGTCACCAGCATCCGCCAGGCCGTCATGTTCACGAGGATGAAGGCCGCGGCGTCCTCGTAGCTCACATGGGCGGGCAGCGTCAGCACCTTGTCGGCGGCCACGCGGACGTACTCGGCGAGGCCGCCCTGCACGTGCTCGCCCAGGATGCCGTAGCTGACGCAAAGGCTCTGCTCGCCCTTCCGGCAGTATTCGCAGCGGCCGCAGTGAAGATTAGGATTCACCGCCACGCGATCGCCCACGGTCACGCCGCTCGCGGCCGTGCCCGCCTGCACGACGTCGCCGGCGATGTCGCAGCCCGTCCAGAAGGGGAGGGGGAGCCTGAAGCCGGGCAGACCCTCCCGCACGAAGAGGTCGAGATGATTGAGGGCGCAGGCGCGGACGCGGACGAGAACGTCTCCGAGGCCGATGGCGGGATCGGGGACATCCTGGTAGCGAAGCTTGTCGAGCCCGCCGTGCTCCTGGAACGCCAGCGCCTTCATGGGGCTCTCTCCCAGGGGCCCCGGCGACTGTTCGGCGATGGGCGGGGCGCCGCATGATGCGAGAGCATGCTAACAGTCAGGCGCTCCACATGTGGCAGAATCGGCGTATGTCTCGCGAGCCCGAACCCCTCGATGCACTCATCGCCACCGTCCGCGAGTGGATTTCTACCGCGCGTTCCATCGTCGCCCTGACGGGGGCCGGCATTTCCACCGACTCCGGCATCCCCGACTTTCGCGGCCCGCAGGGTGTGTGGACCAAGAACCCCGCCGCCGAAAAAGCGGCGACCTTGCAGAACTACCTGGCCGACCCCGAGATTCGGAAGAGCGCGTGGCGCCGCCGCCTCGAGTCGGCCTCGCCCGCGCCGCGCCCCAACACCGGCCATTTCGCCCTCGTCTCGCTCGAACGTCGCGGCAAGCTCGACACGCTCATCACCCAGAACGTGGACGGGCTGCACATCGAGGCGGGCACCGCGCCGGCGCGCGTGGTCGAGATCCACGGCCACACGCGCGAGGTGGTGTGCATGGACTGCGACGAGCGGGCGCCCATGGAGCGGGCCCTTGCCCGTGTGCGCGCCGGCGAGGAGGATCCGCCCTGCCGGAGCTGCGGCGGCGTGCTCAAGGCCGCGACGATCTCGTTCGGTCAGAGCCTGGTGGCGGACGATCTCTCGCGCGCCCACACGGCGGCGAGCCGCTGTGACCTGATGCTGGCGGTGGGCTCGACCCTCTCCGTCTTTCCCATCGCCGGCGTGGTGCCGGTAGCCAAGGAAGCGGGGGCGCGTGTGGTCATCCTGAATGCGGAGCCGACGGCCATGGACGACATCGCCGACGTCGTCCTCCGCGGATCGATCAGCGCAATCCTGCCTCGCTTGGCGGAGGCGTGATTCCTGCGGGGACAGAGTCGTAGCTCAGGCGTACCCGTCTCACCGTGCCTTCCTCCAGATCGTAGACGTCGCACTCGTCGTAAGGCCGTGCGTACACGTGGAGACTGACCGCCGGCTCGCCGAAGTTCGGCGGATTCTCCACCGCGTGCAAGTCCGCGGGCCCATCGACGTGCCCGCGGCCGCCCACGAAGGCCGGCGCCACGGGCGTCACCTTCAGGGGTTGGCGCGAGACCTCCCGGTAGTCGGTGAAGGAAAGGATGCCGCGCTCGACGCGTGCCCAGCAGAGCTCTCCTTCGTGGCCGTGGATGGGAGCCCGCGAGCCCTCGGCCCAGCAGAGGACCAGGATTTCCACCTCCGCGTTCTTGTGGACGAGGTGACGGGTATAGCGGCCGGCCTCGAACCTGACGAACGCATCGAGCGAAGTCGGCTCGACCAGAGTCGAGGAGAGTAACTGCTGCATCCGGCCAGCGTCGAGCCCGGCCGACGTCAGCCGGCCGATCTCGTCCACGAGATCCGCCATGGGCATGAACGCGGGCGTCGCAGCCACGCCGCTGTACTTTACGACGCGGCGCCGAGCCCCGCCTTGGGCGCGTTGACGAGCACGCCCATGTTGCCGTACGGGTGCTTGTTCTCCAGCATGAGCTGGTGGCACTCGGGAATGTCATCGAAGCCGAAGGTCTGCGAGAGGCACGGATCGACCTTGCCCTCGGCCACGAGCTTCGTCACCGCAGCGGCCTGCACGTCGTTGGAGAGGTGGCTGCCCTGGAAGCGCTTCTGACGCATCCAGTGATAGCGGAGGTCGAGGGTGACGTTGTAGCCGGTGGTGCCCGCGCAGATCACGATCATGCCGCCGGTCGCGCACACGAACTCCGAGGTTGGGAGTGTCGCCTCGCCCGGGTGCTCGAAGACGATCTTGGGATTGGTTTTCTCGCCGAGCGAGTCCCAGACCGCCTTGCCGAAGGCGCGGGCGCCCTTGGCCCAGTTGCCATAGGCCTTGGCATCCTTCGTGTCGGGCATGGGCCCCCAGTGATCGAACTGGCTCCGATTGACCACGCCGGCCGCGCCATGCTCGACGCAGAACTTCCTCTTCGCCTCGTCGGAGACCACGGCCACGGCGCGGCCGCCCTCGGCGCGCGTGATCTCGAGGGCCATGCTGCCGAGCCCGCCCGTGGCGCCCCAGACCAGGACCACGTCGCCGCGCTCCACGGTGTGGGGCGCCCAGCCCATCAGCATTCGGTACGCGGTCGAGGCGCAGAGGAGGAAGCAGCCTGCGGCTTCCCAGGTGAGGCGCGGGGGCTTGGGAATGCACTGATGCCCCTGGGCGCGGGCGAACTGGCAGTAGCTGCCGTAGTTGGTCTGGTAGCCCCAGATGCGCGTGCTTTCGGCCAGCATGGGATCCTTGCCGGAGAGCACCCACGGGTCATCGGGCCGCCACCACCCGCTGTGCACGATGACCTCGTCGCCCACCTTCACGTTCTTCACGTCCTTGCCCGTGGCCCATACGATGCCCGAGCAGTCGCTGCCGCCCGCGTGGAAATCCTCGGGCTCGCCCAGTTTCTGCCGCTCGGCGATCACGTCGAGGGGCTGGCCGAGGGCCGCCCAGACATTGTTGTAGTTGATCCCCGAGGCCATCACGTAGATCAGCACCTCGTCGGGACCGATAGGGGGCGTGGGAATGACCTCGCGCTTCCAGGCGTCGCGCGGCTGTCCGAAACGGTTCTGACGGACGAGGTAGGCGTGCATCCGCGCAGGGACTTCTCCCAGCGGCGGTTTGTTTCCGAGATCGTAGAGGTCTGCCATGGTACCTCCCGTGTGCGGTGGCCTAGTGGCCCTGGAAGTCGGCGCGCTTGCGCTCCGCTGCGGCCTTCATGCCGGCCCGGCGGTCCTCCGAGAGGAGGGGGCCGACGGCCTGTTCAGCCTCCCAGTGGAGCCAGTGCGGGAGCTCGCGCCAGTAGGTGCCGTCGATGGACTGCTTCGCCGCCTGGACGGCGAGTGGGCCATTGGCAGCGATCTCGGCGGCCAGCTCGGCCGCTCGCGCTCCCAGCTCGCCCGCGGGGTAGACGTGATTGACGAAGCCGATGCGGAGCGCCTCCGTCGCGTCGAAGCGACGGGCCGTGTAGATCAGCTCTTTGGCCATGCCGATGCCGATGGTGCGCGGCAGCCGCTGGGTACCACCCATGTCCGGGACGATCCCGAGCTGGACTTCGGGGATGGAGAAGATCGTGCCTTCGGCGGCGAGCCGAATGTCGCAGCAGAGCGCCAGCTCCATGCCCGCCCCGATGCAGACGCGCTGGATGGCTGCGATCACCGGCACACGGACTCGCTCGAGTCGCGTGAAGCATTCCTGGAGGTGCGTGAGGTGCTCGCGGATTCTCAGCATAGCCGTAGCGGGCGAGCCCTCGTCGAGACGGCCCAGCGTGGAGCCTGCCTTGACGTCGAGGCCGGCGCAGAAGGCGCCGCCCGCGCCTTCGAGAACGACCGCGCGCACGCCGGGCGCCGCATCTACCGCGATGGCGGCCTCGCGGATGCCTTCCCACACCTCGACGTCCACCGCGTTGAGCCGCTCGGGCTTATTGAGCATGATCGTGGCCACGGGCGCCTTGATCTCGACCAGCACCTTGCTCGTCATGTCGCCTCTCCTACTCATCCTCGAAGGACTGTCCGTGTTCCCGCGGAGGGCCCGGCCCTAGCCATTGAAGGCTTTCACCAGCGCGGGCAGGCGAGGATCACCCACGTTGGGCTGATAAGGCTGGTAGAGGGAGGTGCAGTCGAGGAGGCCCGCGTAGCGCTCCATCATCTTGGCGTGGAGCTTGTCGTAGGTCGCGGTGACCGCGTAGGTGTCGAGCATCTCGTCGGTGATGAGATCGGCCATGCCCTTCCAGTCGCCCTCCACGCTCTTCTTGTGGAGCTGGGCGGTGAGGCCGCCCCAGCCGTGCACGTCGAGCACGGGCTGATACGTCCGCGTGGAGGCGTAGAAGGAGATCTGCTGCTTCACCATCTGGGCCTGCGCGCTCCGCTCCTTCTCCGTGTCGCCCACGATGACGAAACTGGCCGTGGCGTAAGTGAAGTCCGTCCGCGCGCGCCCGGACTTCTTGAGTCCCGCCTCGACGGTGGGATGGACGACCTCGCGGAGATACTTGGGGCTGTTGAAGGGATGCACGTGCATCCCGTCGCAGAACTCGCCCGCCACCCCGCACATGTAGGGATTCACCGCGGCGATCATGATGGGGATCTTCGGGTGCTCGATCGGTCCCGGGTTGAAGAACGGCGTCATGATGTCGAATTTGTAGAACTGCCCCTTGAAGTTCAGCTTGGTCCCGTTCTGCCAGCAGTCCCAGATGGCGCGGATGGCCCGCACCGCTTCTGCCATCTTGGGCCCGGGCGACTCGAACTTCACGGAGAAGCGCCGCTCGTTGTGCGCCTTGACCTGGCTCCCCAGCCCGAGGATGAAGCGACCCTTCGAGGCCTTCTGGAGATCCCACGCGATCATGGCCGTGATCATGGGGCTGCGCGAGAACACGGTAGCGATGTTGGTGCCGAGCTTGATGCGCGAGCTCACCGTGGACGCTACCGCCAAGGGCAGGAAGGGATCGTGCTGCGTCTCCGCCGACCAGAGGGTGTCGTAGCCCATGGCCTCGACCTTGCGCGCGTAGTCCGGCAGCGTCTTGAGGTCGTGGGTGAGCATGCCGATGTCGAGCTTCACGATGAGCCTCCTGGGCGCGGCGTCGGATGAGCGATGCCCCGCAGCATACTCGACGGCCCGAATGGCTTCAACCGCGCGGCGTCCGCCGCGACGGAGAGACCCCCGGGCAAGGATCCGGCTGCGCTTCGGATCCTCACCCGGGGTTACGGCAACCGGCAGGACTGTGGAGGAACTAGCCCTTGACGATGCTCTTGACGATCCGCTTCTCGCCCATCTCGACGTAGCTCACCTTGACCTGATCGCCCGGCTTCAGCTGGGCGAGGTTGGCCATGGCGCCGTCCTCGACGGACATCGTGAGCTGCATGGGCTTGCTGTCCACCATGTGCTTCAGGGTCACGGTCTTGGCCGCCTGATCCACCGCCACGAGCTCGCCGGCGAGGTTCTTGGCGGTCGCCTTGGCCGCATCCGGGGTGGCCGCGGGAGCAGTGGCGGCAGGGGGAGCGGCCGGCGTGGTCGCCGGCTTGGTGGTCTGAGCGAAGCCCGGACCGGCGATGGCGGGCACGGCCACCGCGGCAACCAGCAGATACGCAAACGTCTTCATCACAACGTCCTCCTTGAAGAGATGGTGTGGGGTCTCGCGAGAGGGACTCGAGACCGCGTCTCGACCCTCGCCTTCGAGGACGTTACGCGACGATGGTGAGAGGCGCGTGAGAAGAGAATGAAGACTTTCTCATGCGCTCGCCCCATCTCGCCTGGGGAGGGGCGAGCGGGACGCCGAAGCGCAGCGGAGCCAACACGCTCATGCGGCCCGGATCAGCTCACGCGACACGGTGCTATGCTGCGTCCGCGCACAGAGCCGTTTCTTCCGCGCACGAAGGAGAGCGACCATGATCCAGCGCTTCGACCACGTCACCATCGTCGTCCGCGACCTGGAGCGGGCCAGAACGTTCTTCGGTCTCCTCGGCTTCGTGGAGGACAAAGCGGTGGTGATCAAGGGCCCCATGATGGACGCCTACATGGGCGTGCCGGGCCTCGAGGCGGACCACGTGACGCTGGTCCTGCGCGGCGTGACGCCGCGGCTCGAGGTGCAGATCCTTCGCTACCGGCACCCGGAGCCGCTGGCCGATCCGAACATCGAGCGGCTCGAGAAAGTGGGCTTCAACCACGTATGCTTCGCGGTGGACGACATCGAGGCCGAGGTGGGCCGCCTCCGCGCGCACGGCATCGCCATGCGCAACGAGCTGATGGACTTCCACTCGCGCAAGCTGATCTTCGTCAAGGGTCCGGAGGGCATCACGGTGGAGCTGTCGCAGTGGGCAGAGCCGGCGCGGCCAGCGGCTTCCGGTCGACACGGCTAACCGAGACTCTCCGGGACCCATCGTCGGGGGCGGGGGAGCTCTCCAGCTGCGTCACCCACTCGCCTGAATCGCCGCCCGGCGGGCGGCGCACAGGCTTCGGGGGTCCCATCCTCCGGAGCGCTCCCCCGCCCCCGCCGCCCCGATTGCACGGCCCTCGTGAGTAGTCGCGGCTAGGACGTGCCCTCGGCGAGGAACATCTCTCGCAGCTTGGCCTTCTGCACCTTGTCGCCGTGGGGGCCGTGGGTGCGCGGCACGTCGTCCACCACGCGCACGTGGCGGGGCACCTTGTAGGAGGCGATCT
>DATGCY010000141.1:0-2139 GCA_035311385.1 Candidatus Methylomirabilota bacterium | reverse complement strand
CCGGCAAGGTAACCATCGACGCGCAGGCCGCCGACGCAAGCTTCGTGGTATCGGTGACCGACACCGGTCCCGGGATTTCCGAGGCCGATCAGCTGAAGATCTTCGAGGAGTTCCAGCAGGCCGACAGCTCCAGCACGCGCACGAAGGGCGGCAGCGGGCTGGGGCTGTCCATCTCGCGCCGCATCGTGGAGCTCCACGGCGGTCGGCTCTGGGTGGAATCGATGCTGGGCCACGGGTCGACGTTTTCTTTCACGGTGCCGCTCAGGGTCGAGCGGCAGACGGGGAGAGCATGAGCAAGCGCGTGCTGGTCATCGAGGATCACGAGGAGAATCGCCGCATCATCCGCCTCCTCTTGGGTAGCGCCGGCATCGACATGATCGAGGCGGTCACCGGTGAGGAAGGCGTGGCCAAGGCGGAGGGGGAGCGCCCCGACCTGATCCTCATGGACATCCAGCTGCCCGGGCTCGACGGCTACGAGGCGACCCGGCGTATCAAGGGCAACCCGGCCCTCCGGCACATCCCGATCATCGTGGTGACTTCGTATGCGCTGAGCGGCGACGACGTGAAGGCTTTCGAGGCCGGTTGTGACGCTTATGTCACCAAGCCTTTCGTGCCGCGGGAACTCCTGGCCAAGGTTCGCGAATTCTTGAGCAAAGCGGAGGCGGGAGCGTGAGAGCGCCGGCCCGTATTCTCGTTGTGGATGACACGCCGGCCAACGTGCACATCCTCCAGACGCGGCTGGCCGCTCATGGCTATGATATCGTGACGGCGGTGGACGGCGAGGCGGCCCTCGCCGCCGTGAAGGAGAGCCTGCCGGATCTCATCCTTCTCGACGTGATGATGCCCAAGATGGATGGGTTCGAGGTTTGTCGGCGCCTCCGTGCCGACGCATCGCTGCCGTTCATCCCGATCATCCTGGTCACGGCCAAGACGGATCCCAAGGACATCGTGGCGGGCCTCGAAGCGGGCGGCGACGAGTACCTGACCAAGCCCGTCGATCAGGCGGCCCTCGTGGCCCGGGTCAAGTCGATGCTGCGGATCAAGCATCTCCACGACACGGTCCAGGCGCTCGCCGACGAGCGCGCCGAGTGGAACCGGACGCTCGAGCAGCGTGTGGAGGAGCAGGTGGGTCAGCTCGAGCAGCTCGGCCGGCTCAAGCGCTTTTTCTCCCCCCAGCTCGCCGAGCTCATCCTGGCGGGCGGCGCCGACGACCCGCTCAAGACCCATCGGCGGGAAGTGACCGTGGTGTTCCTCGACCTGCGTGGCTTCACCGCGTTCGCGGAGACGGCCGAACCCGAAGAGATCATGGGCGTCCTCCGCGAGTATCACGCGGAGATGGGCAAGCTCGTCCTCGAGCACGAGGGCACGCTGGAGCGCTTCACGGGCGACGGCATGATGATCTTCTTCAACGATCCCGTGCCCGTGCCGAACCCTGCGGAGCGCGCCATTCGCATGGCCGTGTCCATGCGCGAGCGCGTGGAGGGCCTGGTGGCGGGATGGCAGAAGCGCGGCTATGACTTGGCCCTCGGGGTGGGGATCGCACAGGGCTACGCTACCATCGGCGCCATCGGATTCGAGGGACGCTGGGACTACGGCGCCATCGGCACCGTGACCAACCTCGCCGCCCGTCTCTGCGGCGAGGCCAAGGGTGGCCAGATCCTCGTCCATCAGCGGGTGGCCGCGCAGATCGAGGAGCTGGTAGAAGCCGAGGCCTTGGGGCCCCTGGCTCTCAAGGGGCTGCTCCGGCCGGTGCCTGTCTTCGGCATCACCGGGCTCAGGAACAGCGCCCGCGCGTAGCAGCTCGTCTCTGTTTCAGAATATGCCGAGGGTGACCCGGCGATGGAGGCGAGAAGACGGACCACGTGGGAAGCTTGGAGGAGACCACGGGTCTCGTCAACTGAGGGAGAAGAGCAATGATTACGCGCGTGCTCGCTACTACGATAGCAACCGTGCTTGGCCTCTATGCCTTCTGGGCCGATATGCTGGGGGCGGGCCACGTTCTCAATCCGTTCGGGATCATGTTCTTGCTTCTGGCCGGTCTGATCTGGTTCGCCTGGGAGCCAATTCGCGATGGCTTCAGGTCGGCGAAGAACGAATCGGAGCTTCCGATCAGCCGCCTGGGCTCAACGATCGTCAAGG
>DATGCY010000140.1:0-26775 GCA_035311385.1 Candidatus Methylomirabilota bacterium | reverse complement strand
GCCGTCGTAGGCGTTGGCGGTGCCCACGGGCGCAATGACGTCGCCCGGCTCCTTCACCCCATACTTCTCGCGGAGCATCTTGAGCACGTACTGGCCGCGCTCATTCTGCTTGCCGAAGAAGGTGTAGGTCTGGAGGAACGTGACGCCGTCGGAGAGGTCGCCCGTGAGCTCGGCGAAGCGCCCACCCGAAATGCCCCAGTGCGAGATCATGGCGGCGTCCCAGCCGAGCTTGGATTTGGAGCGGAGCACCTGCGCGCCCTCAGGGGCGTTGGCCACGAGGACGATCAGGTCGGCGCCCGCGCCCTTGAGGCGGAGCAGCTGGGGGCTCATGTCGGGGTCGTTCCAGTTGAAGCGTTCCACGCCCACCGTCTTCACGCCCTTCTCGCCGAACCACTTGGTCAGGCCGGCCTCGTTGGACTGCCCCCACGGCGTGTTCTCGAGAAGCAGGCCGGGCTTGCCCTTCTTGAGCTGGTCCAGCGCGTAGCGGGAGAGGAAGCGGTCGACGTAGTCGTCATTGGCGGAGACGCGGAAGACGTAGTTGGGCGTCTGGCCGTTGCGCGTGATGTTGGTCCCCGCGGCCCACGCGCCCATGTAAGGCACCTTGAGCTCCGCCCACACCGGCACCTGAGCCAGAGCGACCGTAGTGTGGAGTCCGCCGAACACCGCCGCCACTTTCTCGCGCTCCACCAGCTCGCGCGCGAGGGTGACGCCCTTCTGGGGATTGCCCTCGTCGTCGCGCACCACCAGCTCGAGCTTGCGTCCGCCGAGCACACCACCGTGGCCGTTGATCTCGTCGATGGCGATCTGGAGGCCGCGCTTGATGGCCTCGCCGGAGGCGGCCGAGCCGCCGGAGACGGCGGCGGAGAGCCCGATCTTCACGGGCTCCTTGGACTGGGCGAGGACGAGGCCGGGCCCCGTTGCGGCGAGGAACAGGATGAGCATCAGGGAAAGGCGGCGCATGCGAATCCTCCTTGGCGGGTCGTGACCCGCGTGGAATCCGGTTGCCGGCGGTGACCGGCTGTTCCACGACGGCACTGGCGCGGCAGCAGCCTTCTCTAGGTACCACGAAACATCGGGGAAGAAAACGCCGCGCCAAAGCGGTCGCTTCCACAACCCTCGCCCACTCGGCCTCACTGCGAGCCAAGGGTGTGGGTTCAGGCGACGGTTGTCCACCTGATCTAGCAGCGAGCTTGACTCGTGCAACCGGCCGGGTGGCGCCGGTGGGAAGGGTGCGCTCGGGCGGAGTGGGATCCCCTCGTCCTGTTCGAAGCCCGAAGGGCTGCGATTCAGGCGAGCGGGTGCCGCAGCCTGAGCGCACCCTTCCCGCCGACGACAGGCCCGGCCGCCTCGCGCCCCGAGATGAGGGATTCAAGCGAGCAGGTGACGCAGCCCTGGGCACTGATTTGCCGACTACAGGCCCCGACCGCCCCGCGCTACGACTTAGGCGGAGTGATTCCGTACGCCTTCAGCTTCCGGTACAGATGACTGCGCTCGATCCCGAGCTTCTCCGCCGTCCGCGTCATGTTCCACTCGTGCGCCCGGAGCTCGCCCAGGATGTACGCCCGCTCGAAAGTCTCGCGCGCCTCCTTGAGGGTGCGGTCACGCTGCGCGTCCTCCCCGGTGGCGAGCTCCTCGCGGGTGCGCAGGGGCGGGGGCAGGTCCTCCGGACCGATCACGTCCCGCCGCGCCATGATGACCAACCGCTCCACCATGTTGCGCAGCTCGCGCACGTTGCCCGGCCAGTCGTAGGAGAGGAAATAGGCGAGGGCCTCCACCGACATCGTCTTGGGCCGCCGCCCGTTCTCCGCCGAGAAGAGGGCGATGAAGTGCTCCACGAGGGCGGGAATGTCCTCCTTGCGCCGGCGCAGCGACGGCACCTCGATGGGGATGACGTTGAGCCGGTAGAATAGATCCTCGCGGAAGCGTCCCGCGGCGATCTGCTCCTGGAGGTTCTGGTTGGAGGCGGCGATCACGCGCACGTCCACCCGCAGCGTCTCCTTGCCGCCCACCCGCTCGAAGGCCTGCTCCTCCAGCACGCGCAGCACCTTGGCCTGTGTCTTGAGGCTCATGTCCGCGATCTCGTCGAGGAACAGGGTGCCGCCGTCGGCCAGCTCGAACTTGCCGCGCCGCCGCGCCACCGCGCCCGTGAAGGCGCCCCGCTCGTGGCCGAAGAGCTCGGACTCGATCAGTTCCTCGGGGACGGCGGCGCAGTTCACCTCCACGAAGGGGCCATCAGCGCGCGTGGAGCGTGCGTGGATGGCGCGGGCCACCAGCTCCTTGCCCGCCCCGCTGTCGCCATGGATGAGCACGCGCCCCGTCGTGGGGGCGGCGATGTTGATCTGCTGGCGCAGGTCCTCGATGGGTGCGCTCTTGCCCACGATCTCCTGGCCCCGCTCCACCCGCTCGCGCAGGCGACGATGTTCCTCCTGGAGGCGGGCGTGCTCGAGCGTGCGCGCGGTCACGAGGAGCGTCTTCTCGAGGGAGAGCGGCTTCTCGATGAAGTCATAGGCGCCCAGCTTGGTCGCCTTCACCGCTGTTTCGATGGTGGCGTGCCCGGAGATCATCACCACCGCCGTCTCAGGACGGCGCTGCTTCATCTCGGCAAGGGCCTCCAGTCCGTCCATCCCGGGCATCCAGATGTCGAGAAAGACGAGATCGGGCGCGTCGTCCACGAGGCGGGCCAAGGCTTCCTCCGCCGAGCTCACCGAGGTGACGCGGTAGCCCTCGTCCTCGAGCACGCCGCGCAGCGTGCTCTGGATGAGGCGCTCGTCGTCCACGATGAGGATGTGCTCGCCCGCCATCAGCTCGCCCTCGCCGAGGTGGGCGGCTCCACGGTGGCGGCGGAGAGCCGGCCCACGGGCAACTCGATGATGAAGCGCGAGCCCTGGGGGGTTACGTCCTCTACCCAGATGGTGCCGCCGTGGTCCGTGACGATCTGGTGCACGATGGACAGCCCGAGCCCCGTGCCGTTGGCTTTGGTGGAGAAGTACGGCAGGAAGAGCCGTTCCTTGTCCTCGGCCTGGATGCCCGGCCCGTCGTCCGCGACCACGATGCGCGCGCGGCGGCTCTCCGGCATCCAGATCGTTTCCAGGGTCACCTGGCCGGCGCCGCCCACCGCCTCCACCGCGTTGTCCACGAGGTTGAGGACGGCGCGCTTGATCTGGTCGGGATCCACGTCCATCGGCGGCATGTCCGGGGAGAAGGTCATCTTGATGTCGAGGGCGCCGTGCGACTCGCGGTAGAGAACGACCACCCCCTCCAAGAGCCGCCCGAGATCGGTGGTACGCGGCTGGAGCGATGGCATGCGCGCAAAGCGAGAGAACTCGTCCACGAGCTGTTTCAGCCCCTCCACCTCCTGCACGATGGTGGCCGTCGCCTCCTCGAGGAGGCGCTTCTCGGCGGCGCTGCGGTCGGTGGAGAGCCGGCGGCGCAGCCGCTGGGCGGAGAGCTGGATGGGGGTGAGCGGGTTCTTGATCTCGTGCGCGATACGCTGGGCGACCTCGCGCCAGGCGGCCAGGCGCTGGGCCTTCAGGAGCTCGGTCAGGTCGTCGAACACGAGCACCATGCCGAGGTAGGCGCCGTCGGGACCCTTGAGCGCGGTGGCCGAGGCGAGAAGCGTCACGGAATGTCCCTCGCGGCGGAGATGCACCTCGCGCTCGAGGGCGTTCTCGGGCAGGCGGTTCATGCGCTGGATGAGGGCAGCCAGCTCCGAGTGCACGGGAGGCCGCAAGACGGTGCTGGAGGGCTGGCCGAGGGCCTCGGTAGCCGAGACGCCGAGCATGCGCTCCGCGGCGCCGTTGACAGTGGTGATGCGTCCCGCTGCGTCGAGGGAGAGCACGCCGGTAGCCACCGCGTCGAGCACGGTCTCCGTGTAGCGGCGCCGCTGCTCCACCTCCTCGTGCTTAGCCTGGAGGTCGCGATAGGTATGCTCGAGCCGCGTCTGCGAGAGGGCGAGATCGCTCGTCATCCGGTTGAAGGAATCCACGAGCACCCCCAGCTCGTCGTCGGCGCGCACGGTGACCTTGTAGTTGAGGTTACCCGCGGCCACCGCCCGAGTGCCCTCGGCCAGCATCTGCACGGGCTCCGTGATGCCGCGGGCCAGGTACAGGCCGAACCAGGTCGCCGAGAATACGATGACGAGGGTCATGAGGAGGAAGAGCAGGATGTAGATACCCTTGAGCGGCTGCTTGAGGAGCCGGAGCTGCTTGTACTCCTGGAACGATTGGCTGATCCCGCGAAGCCGCGTCTCCAGTCGCTGGGGCACGTAGGTGCCGACCACTAAGGCCCCCAGGGGGCTCCGATCGCTCGACTTGATGGGCACGATGGCCTGGATCATGTCGCCGTCGTCGAGCTCGTGGACCGTCGTCACTTCCTGGCCGGAGAGCCCGCGGCGGAGCTGCTCCCTGTTCACGGAGCGCGTGGAGACGGCGCCCAGGGCAGGATCCTTGGCGTGCAGCATGGGCTGGCCGGCACGGTTGAACACGGTGATGGCAGCCAGGCCCAGCCGCTCTTGCTGTCCGTTGAGGTAGGTAGCGAGCACGCTGCGCTGACCGGGCGCCATGAAGCCCTCGCGCGCGAGCACGTCGGCCATATAGCGCGCATGGCGGAGGGTCATGGCCTCCTGACCCTGGTAATAGGTCTGGGCGACCTCGAGAGCCTGGTCGAGCGGCCGTTCCACCTGCGGCTTGAACCACCCCTCGATGGACGTGTTGATGAAGTTCGAGGCGATGATGAAGATCAGGATGGCCGGCGTGAGGGCCAGGGACAGGAAGGCCACCACGAGCTTGGCCTTGAAGCGCGCGCCCAGCACCTTTTGCCGGCGCTCGAAGGCGAGCTTGACCAGGTTGCGGAAGAGGAGAAGGACGAGGAGGAGGAAGACGATCAGGTTCAGGTTGAACAGCGCGAACACGGCCAGGTTCGAGGCAAGGGGAACCTGGGGCGAGTGAATCCACACCCTGAATCCCCACCAGGCGAGGGCGAGGAGGGCGAGCCCTCCCACCGCGATGACCAGGTTGCGCCGGTAGTGCGTCCGCGCCTCGGCGGGCGACTCGACGAGGGGACTCATTGCCGTCTCGTGGGGGTGAGGAGGGGGGACTGGATCCAGCCCGTCTCCGCCGCCTCGCCGTTGAAGCGCGCGACCCAGGAGTTGACGCCGTTGAGGGAGACGTCGGCGCGTACACGCACGAAGTAGAGTTCGCGAGGGTCGAGGGCGGCGTCGGGCGCGATCTTGCCTGCGCGCAGCTCGGAGAACACGCGCTGGGCGTCGCGGAGCTGCTTGCTCATGAAGGGCTCGCGGTCTTCTCCGCTGAGCGACACCACCTTGTATTCCTTGGTGGCGGGGTTGTAGGTGAGCTGGCGCTCCACCACGCGGGTCTGCAGTAGCTTGTCGCGGAAGCGCTGCTGCCAGAGCTCGACCACGAAACGCACGTGCACGGGCACGCCGCTCTGAAGGCTCTCCGTCAACGACGACGGCACCGCGCCCAGGAGCACTCCCTGGACGGTCACGTCGTAATCGTTCAGGAAAACGGAGAGATTGCTGATCCGAAGGTCGTTATCGGCCGCCGCCCTCCCGGGTGCCAGGCAAACGGCGAGCAGCGCGATCAGGGCGATCACCTTGGCGCTCGACGGTCGGCTCACCGCTGAACTTCCCACGGGTACGCCATTATAGCGTCCGGTGGCCCACCAAGCCCGGAGAAGTCCCGGGCAAATCGAGGATTTCTAGACGGTGGCGATGCCGGGCTGGGTTGAGAGACCAGCGCCGGGGACGAGCTGCTCGAATCGTCCGGCCAAGCGGCCCACGACCTTGACCTGCGGCCGCACCGCTCGGTGGCGACGCTCCGCGGTCAGCGTCGTTCTCACCGCCGCCACCAGCTCATGATTCAGGGCATGACCGCCGTTGTGCGCGGCGACGTGACCGAGGAGCGGCCGGCCGAGGAGCCAGAGGTCGCCCACGAGGTCGAGCATCTTGTGTCGCACGAACTCGTCCTGATAGCGGAGGCTGTCGTTCAACACCGAGCGCTTGCCCACCACCACGGCGTTGTCCAGCGATCCACCGCGAGCCAGGCCGTTCTTCCGCATGACCGCCACGTCCTTGAGGAAGCCGTAGGTGCGGGCAGGGGCGAGCTCCTCGACGAAGGTGGCCTCGCTCACGTCCAACGAGGCGATCTGGAGCCCGACCACGGGATGAGGATTGTCGAGGGTGTAGGTGATCCGGAAGGTGTTCGACGGCGTGATCTCGAGCCAGCGATTGTCGTCCCCGACCCGCAGCGGCTCGCGAACGGCGAGCGGGCGGCGCGGCACGGGCAAGGTGACGGCCCCGGCGGAGTACAGGAGGTCGACGAAGGGCTTGGAGCTGCCGTCGAGGGCCGGCACTTCCTCGGCGCTGAGGTCGGCGACGAGATTATCGATGCCCAAGGCGGCCGCCGCGGCCATGAGGTGCTCGATAGTCCGGACGCGGACCCCGAAGGCACCGAGCGTCGTGGCGCCACGGCCATCGACGACGTGGTCGATGTCGGCCGGTACGAGGGTTCCGTCGGCCGCGCGGAAGAGAATGCCCGTGTCGGCAGCCGCCGGAGAGAGGGTCAGCTTGACGGGATCGCCTGAGTGGAGACCAATACCTTCAACGGAAACCTGCCGACGGATGGTTCGCTGGTTACCCATTCCGTGCCCCATATGGAGCAAGCTGGGTGCCACACATCTGTAATGAGGCTAAAGCACTGTTTTAACACCAAAAGAACTCATGACATACCGCGCGAAGCAGGCGATTCGATGACTCAGGGACACGCCTCTGGATCCTTGGTGTCTCATTTTGGCGACGAAACATATGCGTGGTCAGAGGCGAATTTGTACTCGAATTTCGACGATTTCGTCGCTCGTCTTGACAGATGTAAGCTCGCGATCGATGCCTCCGAGATCGGCGGGAGCATGACGCTCCCTGTCGATCTCCTCGCCGTGAAGGAGGCAGTGAAGCCGCAATGGTTCGCCCCCGGAGCTGCTCTGGCTCACGGTCGCCGCGAGGAGCTCGATTCGCCTCGGCGCGAATCCCTCCACGTCCAGGACATACAGGCATTCTCCGAGCCAGTTGACCACCAGGTCCGTCGTGTCGGCTCCGTGGGCCCGGACTACCCGAGTGTCCCGCTCCTCGATGGAAGCCGGGTCCACCACTAGCGCGAAGACCGCCAGGGCGGTCTCGGCGCAGGCCTCCTCGAGGGTCGTGGCCGTGGCGCATACCCCCTTGCCCCCGGGCGCCTCGTAGTACACGTAGCTCAGACAGGGGCCCCCCCGAGGTCTCCGTAGCGCCCCTGCAGAAGGGCGAGCCCCACTGGACCCGCCGTCTCGGTTCTGAGGATCCGCGAGCCCAGGTTACCGACCACACCCCCCGCCTTCGCAATCGCGTCGACCTCGCTGGCCTCGAGCCCCCCCTCGGGTCCGACCACGAGGGTGGCATGTGACACGGGCATCTTCGGAAGCTGGGACACAATCGGCCTCTCTGCCGCTTCCCACAGGCAAACCAGCAGATCTTCGGCCTCTCTGGCGGTCAGCCACGCCTCGAGCGTCTGCGGGGAGGAGACGTCGGGCACTACGCTCCGCCCGCTCTGCTTGGCGGCCTCCTGCGCGACACGACGCCAGCGCGCCAGCCGACTTGCTCCACCCCCTCGCTCCAGCGTCACGACGGTGCGTGCCGTGGCGAGAGGCACCACGAAGATGGCGCCGAGCTCCGTCGCCATCCGGATGATGCTCTCCATCTTGTCTCCCTTCGCTATGCCCTGGGCCAGCGTGAGGCGCAGCGGCGACTCGGTCGGATGAGAGGCCCGAGCGAGGATGACGGCCTCCGCCCCCCGCCGGTCTATTCGCTCGATTCGCACGGTGAGCATGGTTCCTGCTCCGTCCAGCGCCTCCACCACGTCTCCGGTGCCGAGACGCAGCACCCGCGTAAGGTGGCGCGTCTCCTCGACGCCCAGAGTGACCCGGTCGCCGGCGACGTCCTCGGGGCGGATGCGGAATCGCCTCACACGCTCCCCGCTTCGAGGAGCAGCGCGGACCAGCCGTCCCTGACGACGCGCTCGCGGAGCCAGAATCCTGCGGGCTCGAGGGCGGCGATCACGCTCGAGTCCTCGGCCTCGAGCATGCCACCCAGGATGAGCGCGCTGCCCGGAGCAGCGAGGCGTGCGTAGTGGCAGATGAAGGCTAGATGGGTGTGGGTGAGGAGGTTGGCCAGAATGAGCGGGAAGGGCGAGACGTCGCTGCGGAGCGTCTCGGGGCCATCGAGATGGAACTCGATCTGCTCGACGCAGCCGTTGCGGGCGGCGTTCGTCCTCGCCGCGGCGATAGCATCCGGATCCACGTCGAGGCCCACCACGCGCTCCACGCCGAGCTTGATGGCGGCAATGGCGAGGATGCCGGTCCCGATGCCGATGTCGAGCGCGCGCGCCGCCGGCCGGGGCCCGACGACCAGGTCGAGGAGGGCGAGGCAGCCTTCGGTGCTGCCGTGATGACCTGTGCCGAAGGCCCGCCCTGGCTCGATGATGACCGACACGCGACCGGGAGCGTCCCTCTCCTCCCATGGCGGCGTGATCCAGAGACGCCGCCCCACGCCGTGAGGGGGAAATGACTGCTGCCAAGCGCTCGCCCACGCTTCTTCGAGGAGAGGGGCGATCTCGATCTCACCCGACGCCGCCGGGAAGCCGAGAGCGTGCAGGCCGGCCACGTAGCGCTGCGTCGAGCTCACGAGCGCGGTGGAGGACGCGCTGTCGGGAAAGAAGGCCCGCAAACGGGGCGGAGTGAGCGGGCTTTCCTCCTCGACCACGCCGAGGGCGCCCTGCTCCCAGAGGAAATTCGTCAGGCCTTCGGACGTGTCGGGGGAGCTCGGGACGGTGAGCTGCCAGAAAGCCATCAACTACCGAAGAGCTTCTTCATCCGATCGACGAAGGAGGAACGCAGCGGACCTGAGGACTCCATGGATGCGTGGCGAAGGTCCTCGAGCAGGTCGCGCTCCCGGTCCGAGAGCTTCTTCGGCACCTCGAGCACGACCTCGTAGAGCGCGCTACCGTGTCCCCGCCCGCGGAGATGCGGCACGCCCTTGCCCTTGAGCACGAGGCGCTGACCGGGCTGTGTGCCGGGGGGGACCGTGAGCCAGGCCTTGCCACCGAGGATGGGCACCTCGACCTCGTCGCCGAGGCAGACCTGGGGATAGCTGAGGGGCAAAGCGCAGATGATGTCGTCGCCGTGGCGCTCGAACATTTCGTGCGGGCGGATCTGCACCACTACGTAGAGATCGCCGGGCGGGGCGCCCTGGAGTCCCCCCTCGCCTTCGCCGGCCAGGCGGAGCTGATTGCCGTCCGCGATGCCGGGGGGAATGGTGACGGTGAGTAGCCGCTGCGCCGCCACGCGTCCCTCGCCTCGGCAGGCACTGCAGGGACTGCGGTTGATGGCGCCCGCGCCGCCGCAGGTGGGGCAGGGACGCGCCACCGTGAGGAAACCTTGGGAGAAACGCACCTGCCCCTGACCGCGACACGTGCCGCACGTCTCCGGCCTCGTGCCTTCCTCCTGGCCGGTGCCACCGCAGGCTTCGCAGCTCTCGTGGCGGGGAATCTGAAGCTTGCTCTCGAGGCCCTGGGCTGCCTCCTCGAGGGAGATCTCCAGGCGGTACTGGAGGTCGTCGCCACGGCGTGCGCGCCCGCGCCGTCCGCCTCCGCCGCCGAAGAAGCCCTCGAAGAGATCCTCGAAGATGGTGCCGAAGCCTGCTCCGCCCCCCAGATCGGACACGGTGCCGAAACGGTCGTACTGCGCGCGCTTGTCGGGATCGGAGAGGACGGTGTAGGCCTCGCTGATCTCCTTGAAGCGCTCCTCGGCACGGACGTCGCCGGGATTCTTGTCCGGGTGGTGCTGACGGGCGAGGGTGCGGTAGGCCTTCTTCAGCGTGGCGTCGTCGGCGTCACGGGGGACGCCGAGGATCTCGTAATAATCCTTGGACGCCACGCTACGAGTCGGCGGCGTCCGGCGGCGTGGCCACCGTGACCATGGCTGGGCGGAGCACACGTCCGTTGAGCATGTATCCGCGCGCCGTCTCGTTCACTACGGTGCCCTCGGCCTGGCCCAGGGCGGGCACCCGCGCGACGGCCTCGTGACGCTCGGGGTCGAACGGCTGGCCGACCGAGACGAAGGGGGTGACCCCGAACTTCTCGAGCACGCGCAGGAGCTCTCGCTGGATCAGATCGACCCCGGCCGTCACCGCGGCCGCCGCGGGCTCTCCGCGGGCGGCCTGGAGAGCGCGGTCGAAGTTGTCCAGCACGGGCAGGAGCTCGCGGAGCAGGGACTCGTTGGCGTAGCGCGTGTAGTCCTCGCGCTCGCGGGCGGCCCGCTTGCGCGCGTTGTCGAACTCGGCCGCGCCGCGCAGATAGCGGTCGCGGTGCTCCTCCGCCTCCCGCGTCTTGGCTTCCAGGGCCTCGCGGAGTCGCTGGAGCTCTTCTTCGGGCTCGAGGAATGAGGGGTCGCGATCCGGGTTCAGGAGATCGTCAGCCATGATTATAGAAAGTATAGCAGACGGATCGAAATGGACCGGGTTCGGCCCGTCCCCGGCCGCTAGCCGGGCAGATACAGCTCGCGCTGGACGCGCGACAGGGATCGGGAGACGAGCCGCGCCGTCTCGTCGACGATCGAGATGACGTCCCCGTAGGGCATACGGCGAGGGCCGACCACCCCGAGCACGCCCAGGACCTGTCCCCGATAGGTGTAGGTCGAGGTGATGAGGCTGCACTCGCGCATCTCCTCCACGGGATTCTCGCCGCCGATCATCACCTGCACGCCGCGCTGCTCCGCCAGGTGGGTCAGGAGGTCGACGAGCCGGGCCTTGTCCTCGAAGGCCTTGAGGAGGCCGCGCATAGTCCCCACGTCGGAAAAGTCGGGATGATCGAGCACATTGATGGCGCCGCTGATGTAGAGGTTGCGGTCGCGCAGCAGGCCGCCGATCTGGTCGAGGAGGCTACGGTACCGCGTCCACAGTGGGTCGAGTGGATCGTTCGGGCGCTCGATGTCATCGAGGATGGTCTGGAAGGTCTTGCCCCGATACCGCCGGGTCAGGGTGCGGCCGACCTCGCGTAGCTCCTCCAGGCTCGGACGCGGAAGGGGCGTGATGGCGCGCGCGGTGACCCAGCCCGTCTCCGTCACCACCACGGCAAGCGCGCGGTCCTCGCCGAGGGCGACCAGCTCGATGCGATCGAGCGCGGTTCGGCGCAGTGGCGGGGCGAGGAGCATGCCGGTCATGTGGGTGCCGTCGGAGAGCAGGCCGGGCGTCCCCGCCATGAGCCGCTCCGCGGCGTCGGCGGTGGGTACGGCCTCCGGAGCCTCGGTTGCCTTCCACGGCACCTGGCCGAGCGCGTCCACGTAGAAGCGGTAGGCACGATCGGTGGGCACGCGCCCTGCCGAGGTGTGGGGCTGGGTCAGGTAGCCCAGGTCCTCGAGGTCGGCCATGGCGTTGCGGATCGTTGCGGGCGACAGGCCGGGAATGTGGCGCCGCGAGATGGAGCGCGAGCCCACGGGCTGGGCGGTCTCCACGTACTCCGCGATGATCGCCATGAGGACCTGGCGGAGACGCTGATCGAGAGGAGGAGCAGACATCCTCTTCGTATCCTACCCGATTAGAGCAGATCGATGAAGAGCGCGTCGGAGAGCAGGAAGCCCGCCTCGGTGAGGGCGACACGGCCCGCGCTCTCCTCGAGGAGCCCACGCTCGCGCCACGCGGCGAGCACGCCCGGGAGCCGGCCGGGATCGGCGGCCACGCGTTCCTCGATCCACTCCACCGGCACGCCCTCGCGGAGCCGCAGGCCAAGGATCAGCCGCTCGCCGAGTTGCTGACGCGGCGTGAGCGTTTCGTGGGTACCTAGGGGGAAGTGCCCGGCGGCGACCATGGCGACGTAGCGGTCCACCGGCTTGACGTTGCCGTAGCGTACGCCACCGAGATAGCCACAGGCGCCTGGCCCCAGCCCGAGGTACTCCTGGGCATGCCAGTAGACCTGGTTGTGCCGCGAGCGGTGCCCCGGCCGCGCGTAGTTCGACACCTCATAGTGCTCGTAGCCCGCCTCTGCCGCTTTCTCGGTGAGACGTCGGTACTGGGCGGTGATCGTCTCCTCCGCGGGGATGCCGGACACGCCGGCGGCGTGCCAGAGGCTGCCCTCGTCGAGGGTCAACGCATAGGCCGAAAGATGGTCCGGATTCCAGCCGAGCACGTCCTCCACGGTCGCATCCCATGTGGGCAGATCGAGGCCGGGCAGGCCGTAGATCAGATCGACGCTAACGTCGGGAAACCCGGCGGCGCGGGCCACCTCGAAAGCTGCGCGCGCCTGGGCCGCCGTGTGGAGGCGATCGAGAGTGGGCAGAATGCGATCGTCGAGGCTCTGAACACCCAGGCTGATGCGCGTCACGCCGGCGCGCCGATAGCCCTCCAGGCGGTCGCGGCTCACGCTCTCGGGATTGCACTCGACGGTGATCTCCGCGCCTGCGGCGATGCCAAAGCGCGCGCGGAGCCGCTCGAGGATCCGAGCCATGGTCTCGACGGGGAGGAGCGAGGGCGTGCCCCCACCCAGGAATACGCTGCGGAGATCGACGACGCCTGCCCACGAGGCGGCAGCGACCAGGTCCATCTCTCCGAGGAGGGCGGGCAGGAAGCGCTCCACGGCGCCCGGCGCATCGGGCGCCGTGTTGAAGGAGCAGTAGCCGCAGCGTCGGGTGCAGAAGGGGATGTGCAGGTACGCGCCGAGGGACCGGTCGCGCGGAGCCCACGCGCCGAGGTCGCCACGGACACCAATCGAGCTGCCGGCCACGGTTCCCTCCCGACTCAGGCTCGTGCCGTCGGCCACGGATCTGCCAGAGTATTCAGGCATGACGTTGCTGCCCGATCGCGAACGTCCCGGTGTTCTGCTTCGAGCACGGGCTTCGCCCGCGCAAGCGAATCCTGGGGGGAGGCATCGGAAGGGGGTGCGACGCCCCCTCCGAGTTTCTTAGGGCAGCCAGGCGCCCAGGCGGCTCCAGCGCGGCCAGTGAGTCTCACTGTTCCACGACCAGTAGATCAGGAAGGCCTTGCCGCGGATCTTCTCCCGCTTGACGAAACCCCAATAGCGGCTGTCTTGGGAGTTGTCGCGGTTGTCCCCCATGACGAAGTACGAGCCGGGCGGCACCACCGTAGGCTCGCAGCCGTAGAGATAGCCGCAGTGGGCCGAGGGCACGGCGGGAATGGATCCGGGACGGATGTACGGCTCGTCGATGAGACGACCGTTGAGCACCACCCGGTTGTCCACCACCTGCACGGTGTCGCCGCCCACCGCCACGATGCGCTTGATGAAGTCGCGGGTCTCGTCGTTCGGATACTTGAAGACCACGATGTCCCCGCGCTCGGGCTTGCGCAGCCCGGGTAGATGCGCGTCCGAGAAGGGCAGCTCGGCGCCGAAGAGGAACTTGTTGACGAGGATGTAGTCGCCCACGAGCAGGGTGTCCATCATGGAGCCAGAGGGAATGGTGAAGGCCTGGACCCCGCACTGACGAATGACGAGGGCGAGGAGCACCGCGATGAGAATGGCTTCCGCGTACTCGCGGAAGAGCGACTTCCGCCGGACGGGCGCGGCGACTTCCACGGGGGCGGGCGCTTCGGGCCGGGTCTCGGTGCGGTTCATGGGATGCTCAGCTCTTGAGGACGGACAGGAAGGCCTCCTGCGGCACTTCCACCTTGCCGACCTGCTTCATGCGCTTCTTACCCTCCTTCTGTTTCTCGAGGAGCTTGCGCTTGCGCGTGATGTCCCCGCCGTAGCACTTGGCGGTCACGTTCTTGCCCATGGCCTTGACGGTTTCCCGGGCGATGACCCGGCTCCCCACCGCGGCCTGGATGGCCACCTCGTAGAGCTGGCGCGGGATGACCCCGCGGAGCTTCTCGGTCAGCGCCTTGCCCTTCTCGTAGGCCTTGTCGCGGTGGACGATGACGGACAGCGCGTCCACGGGGTCGCCGTTCAAGAGGATGTCGAGCTTGACCATGTCGGACTCGCGGAACTCCAGGAAGTCGTAGTCGAAGGAGGCGTAGCCCTTGGAGATGGACTTCAGCCGATCGTAGAAGTCGACCACGATTTCGGAGAGGGGAAAGTCGAACTGGATGTGGCAGCGCTTGCCCACGTACTCGAGCGACTTGTGCTCTCCGCGCTTCTCCTGGGCGAGCTTGTAGATCTCGCTCATGAACTCCGTGGGCACGAAAATGGAGCCGCGTACGTAGGGCTCCTCGATGCGTTCGATCTTGTCGGGGGGCGGCAGCTTCGAGGGATTCTCCACCTCGGTGGTCTCCCCCTGCGTGCTCACCACCCGGAAGCGCACCGAAGGGGCGGTGACGATGAGGGAGAGGTTGAACTCCCGCTCCAGCCGCTCCTGCACGATTTCCAGGTGGAGCATACCCAGAAAGCCGCAGCGAAAGCCGTAGCCGAGGGCGAGCGAGGTCTCCGGCTCGTAGTTGAAGGCGGAGTCGTTGAGGCGGAGCTTCTCCAGGGCGTCGCGCAGGCCCTCGTAGTCCGTGTCCTCGATGGGATACAGGCCGGCGAAGACCATGGGCTTGGCGTCGCGGTAGCCCGGGCAGGGCGCCGCGGTGGGGCGGAGCACGTCGGTGATCGTCTCGCCCATTTTGGCGTCGGCCACCCGCTTGATGGAGGCGGTGAGGAAACCGACCTGGCCCGCGCCGAGCTCTTCCACCTGGCGCATGTCGGGGGCGAAGACGCCGACCTGCTGCACCTCGTAGGTCTTGCCATTGGACATGAGGAGGATGCGCTGGCCCGCCCGTACCCGGCCGTCGATGAGGCGGATGTACACCACCACGCCCTGATAGGAGTCGTAGAAGGAATCGAAGACGAGCGCCTTGAGCGGCGCGTCGGGATCGCCGGCGGGCGCGGGGATCCTCGTCACGATGGCCTCGAGGACCTCGGCCACGCCCGTGCCGTGCTTGGCGGAGATGGCGAGGGCCTCGTCCCCGTCGAGGCCGAGGATGTCCGTGATTTGGGCTCGCGTGCCCTCGATGTCGGCGGCGGGGAGGTCGATCTTGTTGATCACGGGCACGATCTCGAGGCCACCGTCGAGGGCGAGGTAGAAGTTGGCGAGGGTCTGCGCCTCCACCCCTTGCCCGGCGTCCACGATGAGCACCGCCCCTTCACAGGCGGCGAGGGAGCGCGACACCTCGTAGGAGAAGTCCACGTGGCCCGGGGTGTCGATGAGGTTGAGCGTGTACTCGTGCCCGTCGCGCGCCGTGTAGAGGAGGCGGACGGTGTGAGCCTTGATGGTGATGCCGCGCTCCTTCTCCAGGTCCATCGAGTCCAGCACCTGGCCCACCGCCTTCTTGGCGTCCATGGTCCCCGTGAGGGAGAGGAGACGGTCCGCCAGGGTGGACTTGCCGTGGTCGATATGGGCGACGATGGAGAAATTGCGAATACGCTCGATGGCCATCTCGCTCAGGATATCACGCGGAGCAGAGCGATGTGTCGGCGGGAACGGCGTCAGCTCGCCACGGCGCCATCTTCGAGGACGGTGCCGGGAGCGATCCGGGCCCGAGGCGCGACGCATACGCCCGCGCCTAGGATGCAATCCTGCAAGACCGCGCCTGCCCCGACCGTCACATCTTCCCAGAGCACGGCGCCTTCCACCGAGGCGCCCGCCCCGACCACGCAACGGGGGCCGAGGACGGTGGAAGGACCGACGCGGGCATCGCTCTCCACACGGCAGCCCTCACCGACCACCACGGGGGATTGCGTCGTCGCGCGTGTTTCCACCACGGCATCCGCGGCCACCGCGCGGCCTGCGCCCCCGCCCGCGCTCGCCGGGCCCACGTGCGCCTGCACGCGGCCGGCCAGCAGGTCGAGATGGGCCTGGCGGTACTTGGCAGGACTACCGATGTCGATCCAGTAGCAATCGCCGATCCAGCCGTAGAAGGGAATAGCGTCGGCGAGAAGACCGGGAAAAAATTCCCGTTCCATGGAGGCGACGCGGCCGGCGGGAATGCGCTCGAGCAGCACCGCGTCGAGGACGTAGATGCCGGCATTGATGGTGTCGGTGGTACGATCGGCGGGACCCGGCTTCTCGATGAAGCGCTTCACTGCGCCGTCGGCCAGGAGCTCCACGAGGCCGTACGGGCTCGTGTCCTCCACGCGGGTGAGGAAGATCGAAGCATGCGCCCGGCGATCCGCGTGGAAGCGCAGCATGGCCGAGAGATCGGCGTCGGTGAGGATGTCGCCGTTGAGCACGACCACGAGCCCACTCACGAGGTCGGCGGCGTTGCGCACCCCGCCCGCCGTGCCCAGAGGCTCCGTCTCCACGGCGTACTCGAGCTTCACGTCCCACTGGCGGCCGTCGCCCATGGCCCGCCGAATCTCGTCCACCAGGTAGGAGCACGAGAGCACGACGCGGCGGACGCCGTGGCGCCGCAGCATGGTCAGCTGATAGGCGAGAAAGGGCACGTTGAGGAGCGGCACCACGGGCTTCGGGCGCGCGTTGGTCAGGGGCCGGAGCCGCGTGCCCTGCCCACCGGCCAGGATGACCGCGCTCAGGTGCCCGGAGTCCAGGGCTGGGCCTCGCTGATCAGCATCACGGGGATGCCGTCGCGGATGGGATAGGCCTTCCGGCAGCGCTCGCAGATGATGCGCGTCTCCTCGAAGATCAGGTCGCCCTTGCAGGCCGGGCAGGCCAGGATCGAACGCAGCTCCTCGTCGATCATCGCGTGGTCTCCTTCTTGAAGAACTCGTAGGTGGCGGCAAGGCCGTCACGCAGCGTCACGCTCGGCCGCCAGCCGAGCCGGCGCTCGGCGAGGGCGGGATCGAGGCAGCTCCGCCGCTGCTCGCCCGGCCTCGCGGGGCCGTGCACGGGCCGCACCGTGGAGCCAGCCGCGGCCTGCAAGGTCTCGGCGATCGTGGTCACCGAGGTCTCGATGCCGGTGCCGAGATTGATGGCGCCGGTAACGTCTGCCCGCTCGAGGGCGAGCACGTTGGCGCGGGCGATGTCCTCCACGTGGACGAAGTCTCGCGTCTGGCCGCCGTCGCCGTTGATGACGAGAGGCTGTCCCGCGAGGAGGCGATCGCAGAAGATCGCGACCACTCCCGCCTCCCCGTGGGGATTCTGGCGCGGCCCGTAGATGTTGGCGTAGCGCAAGGAGACGCCGCTCATCCCCCATAAGGCACCCAGCGCGTCTACGTATAGCTCGAAGGCGACCTTGGTGATGCCGTACGGCGAGGCGGGTCGGCTTGGATGCTCTTCGGGGGTGGGGATGCTCTCGGTGTCGCCGTAGCCGGCCCCGCCGCTCGACGAGTAGATCATGCGTCGCACCCCGTGGCGCCGACAGCAGTCGAGGAGGTTGAGACCGCCCGCGATGTTGACGGAGGCGTCGAAGGCGGGATCGACTACGGAGCGCCCCACCGAGGCTTGGGCGGCGAGGTGGGCCACCGCCTCCGGCCGCTCCGTGGCGAAGACCTCGTCGAGTCGCGCGCTCCGAAGGTCAACGACGTGCAAGCCCGCCTTGGGATTGAGCCACCTCCGCGTGCCCGTGGAGAGATCGTCCACGACCGCCACGGCGTGGCCGCCCGCGATGAACGCGTCCACCACATGGGATCCTATGAAGCCCGCTCCTCCCGTGACGACGATCTTCACCGTCGCTGCTCCACGTTCCGGCACCACTCGACGGTGCGGGCGAGACCTTCCTCGAGCTCCACGGCGGGTTCCCAGCCCAGGAGACGCTTGGCCTTGCTAATGTCGGGCTGGCGCACCTTGGGATCGTCGATTGGCAGGGGCCGGAAGACGATCTCGCTGCGTGAGCCGGTGGCTCGCAGCACGTGCTTGGCCAGCTCGAGGAGCGTCATCTCCCGTGGATTGCCGATGTTGACAGGATCGTTCACGGAGGACTGCATGAGGCGCCAGATGCCTGCGATGAGGTCGGAGACATAGGTGAAGGAGCGCGTCTGCGAGCCGTCGCCGTACATGGTGAGCGGCTCGCCGCGGAGGGCCTGGCGCACGAAGGTGGGAATGGCCCGGCCGTCGGTGAGGCGCATGCGGCTTCCGTACGTGTTGAAGATACGCACGATGCGCGTGTCGACGTGGTGGAAGCGGTGATAGGCCATGGTCATGGCTTCCGCGAAGCGCTTGGCCTCGTCGTAGACGCCGCGCGGGCCGACGGGATTCACGTTTCCCCAATAGTCCTCGCGCTGCGGATGCACGAGAGGATCGCCATAGACCTCGGAGGTGGAGGCGAGGAGGAAGCGGCAACCGCGGGCCTTGGCCAGCCCGAGCGCGCGATAGGTACCGAGGGAGCCCACCTTGAGGGTCTGGATGGGCAACTCGAGGTAGTCGATGGGCGAGGCGGGGCTAGCGAAATGCAGGACGTAGTCGAGCTCGCCCTTGATGGAGATGAAGTTGGTCACGTCGTACTCGACGAAGATGAAGCCCGGGTCCTGGATATGGGCGATGTTGTCGAGGGAGCCGGTGAGGAGGTTGTCCATACAGACCACCTCACAGCCCTGCCCCAGGAGGAAGTCACAGAGGTGGGAGCCGAGGAAGCCCGCCCCTCCCGTGACGAGAACCCGCACGCGAGATACTCAGACGGGCAGGACGGGCTTCCGTCCGACCGAGTGATACTCGAAGCCGAGCCGACGCATGCGCTCCGGCTCCCAGAGGTTGCGGCCGTCGAAGATCACGGGACGCTTGAGTTGGGCGCGGAGACGCTCGAGGTTGAGGAAGCGGAACTCGTTCCACTCCGTGACGAGGACGGCGGCATGCGCCCCCTCTGCTGCCTCGTAGGGCGAGCCGGCGAAGGTGACGGAGGGGGGGAGGATGGCGCGCGCGTTGTCCATGGCCGCGGGGTCGTAGGCGCGGACGCGAGCCCCTGCCACGTGGAGAAGGTGGATCACCTCGAGGCTCTTGGCCTCGCGCATGTCGTCGGTGTTGGGCTTGAAGGCCAGGCCCAGCACGGCGATGGTCGTGTCGCCGAGGGGACCGAGAGCTTTGGCCATTGTCTCCACGAGGTGCGCGGCGCGTTCACGGTTGATCTCCACCACGGAGCGCAGGAGCTTGAAGTCATAGCCGAGCCGGCCCGCCGTGTGGATGAGGGAGTCCACGTCCTTGGGGAAGCAGGAGCCGCCGTAGCCGAGCCCCGCCTGGAGGAAGGCGCCTCCGATGCGCGAGTCGAGGCCCATGCCCTTCATGACCTGCGTTACGTCGGCTCCCGCCGCCTCGCAGACGTTGGAGATGGCATTGATGAAGGAGATCTTCGCGGCGAGGAAGGCATTGGAGGCGTACTTGATCACCTCCGCCGACGGAAGATCGGTGATGATCATGGGCCGCTCGAGCGGCGCATAGAGCTCGACCAGGGTCATGGCCACCTGCTGGGTGGGGGCGCCGATGACGATGCGGTCCGGGCGCAGGGTGTCCTCGATGGCCGAGCCCTCGCGCAGGAACTCCGGGTTCGAGACCACGTCGAATTCGATGGCGCGCGACTGGTGGCGGGCGATCACCTCGCGCACGAAGCCGCCCGTGCCCACGGGCACGGTGGACTTGTTGACGACGACCTTGTAGCGATTCATGGAGCGTCCGATCTCCGCGGCCACCGACTCTACGTGGGAGAGATCGGTCTCGCCCGTGTCCTTGGGCGGCGTGCCCACTGCGATGAAGATCACGTCGGCGTGACGGACACTCACGGCCAGGTCGCTGGTGAAGCTGAGGCGGCCGTCCCCGGCGTTACGGAGGACCATCTCCTCGAGACCGGGCTCGTAGATGGGCATGCCCCCCGCCTTGAGGGCGGCGATCTTGTCCTGGTCCTTGTCCACGCAGACGACGTCGTTGCCGAGATCGGCAAACACCGCCCCCGTGACGAGCCCCACGTATCCGGTGCCGACGACGCAGATGTTCATGACGGCAAGAGAGCCTTAGAATAGCAAAGGTCTTGCCCCCGCGGCCACCTCCGCGTCAAAGGAGAGGCCAGAGGAGCCGCTCGGCCACCATCCCCGCGAACAGCAGCAGGAGATAGAAGTTCGAGAAGAGGAAGAGGGAAAGCCAACCGCGTTGGTCGTGCGGCTCGCGGGCGAACTTGACGGCCAGCCACATGAGCCGGCCTCCCAGCAGCGCGGCCAGCGCGAAGGAGAGCGGCCCGCCCACCCCGAAGGTCGGCGCGGCCAGTGACCATGCGGTCAGCCCCGAGGCGTAGAGGAGGATGAGGCGAGCGGTCCCCTCGACGCCGACCACGTCCGACACCATCGGGAAGCCGCCTGAGGCGTAGTCGGCGCGATAGCGAAGGGCCAGAGCCCAGAAGTGCGGCATCTGCCAGAGGAAGAGAATCCCGAAGAGGATGATGGCGCCCGCGTCGGTGAGGGCGCCGCCTGCGGCGACCCACCCGATCACCGGCGGGATGGAGCCGGGGATGGCCCCAGGCACGGCAGCGAAGGCCGAGGTGGGCTTGAGCCAGGGCGTGTACACGCCGTTGTAGAAGGCGGCGGCGATGAGGCCGAGGGCGCCCGCGGTATGCCCGATGCCAACCCACAGCACGGCCGTTCCCACCACGGTGGCGAGCGCGGCGAAGGCCAGGCCCTGGCCGCGCGTGATGCGCCCCGAGGGCAAGGGCCGGCCCGCCGTGCGCGCCATGAGCGCGTCGCGATCGCACTCCTGCACCTGGTTCATGGCGGAGGCGCCCGAGGACAGAAGCATCACGCCTACCAAAACCACCAGACCGTGCGCCCATGGGAAGTCAGCGCCGAGCGGAGCGCGGAGCATGAAGCCGGCCGCCGCGGAGACGAGAACGAGGAGCACGATGCCGAACTTCGAGAGCTCGGCGTAGGTGCTCACCCGCTCCATGAGCACGGCTGAGCCCAGCGCGCGCGCGACGGCACTGTCGGCCCTAGGCACGGGCCATCCGCTCCACGCGCTGGCCCAGGGGCGCTTCCACGTCATGTGCTCCTGCGCTCCAGCATCCGGCATGTACGGAGAGCCAGACCAGGGTGCCCCAGAGCGCGTAGGCGACCACCGCATGCGCCGCGCGAACCGGCACGGCGAGTCCCCCTAGCACGGCCGCGATGCCGAGCGAGACCTGGAACAGGGCGAGCACCAGGAGGAGCAAGGCGGGCCCCGCCATCGCCGTGCGGCGAGCCGCCATGGCTACATGGATGAAGAGCCCCAGCAGCGCGATGCCGAGCCAGCGATGCCCCCAGTGGACGGCGCTCTCCCAGTGATGCGGCAGGAGGCTTCCACTACAGAGCGGGAAGTCCGGGCAGGCGAGCCCCGCTCCCGCGTGCCGCACATAACCGCCGAGGGCGAGCTGGGCGAGGAGGACCCAGAGCCCGACCATGGCGAGGCGCCGGAGCTTTGGGGGCACGGCAGGATGTGCGTGCTGCCCTTCTGCCAGCAACACGAGGCCGCCCAGGATGAGGAGCGCATTCACGAGATGGGCCGTGCTCACGAGGTCGGGCAGCTTGAAGAGCACCGTGATGGCACCGAGGGCGATCTGCACGACGAGTAATCCCAGGAGAGCCAGGCTCAATCGTCTCGGCGCGCGCGCCTTCGTCCGGCGCCACGTCAGCACCACCGTGACAAGGAGGAGCACTGTGAAGGGGATGGCCTTGAGGCGATGACTGAACTCGATGAGCACCTCCGCCTGAGCGGGCGGGAGCAGGCGCCCGTGACAGAGCGGCCAGTCGGGGCAGCCGAGACCCGAGCCCGTGGCGCTCACGATGTTACCCATGGTCATGAGAAGGAAGAGAGCGACGATGGCGGCCCATGCCCAGCCGCGCGGCGGCTTACCGGCCATGGGAAGCTCCCACCGGCGCCACCGCGACGTCATCACCGCCCGCCGCCTGCCAACGAAAGAACACCACGCTGATGGCCAGGAGAAACACGAGCCCGCCGGGGATCCACATGATGAGGCCGCCCAGATGCTGGTCGGCGTGCGGGGTGAGGAGCGTCCACACGCGCGGTGCCGCCGCGTAGTAGGGATAGAGGACATCACTGGCCATGGAGATGAAGATCGAGACCACCACCATGGGCAGCCCGACCACGAAGAGGTAGAGCATCTGCACGGGATAGGGCGCGCGGGGCAACTCCGCCGACGGCGAGAGCACGGGCCACCACAGGATCACCGAGACCACCATGATCATGAGGTGTTGGACGATGTGCACGCCGTGGTGATCCATGGCCAGATTGTAGAGCGGCGGGAGATGCCATGCGACCAGGACAAGATTGAAGGAGGCGAAGGCGCCGGAGGGCCGGGTCAGGGTGCGTCCCAGCCGGCGGATGACGGGCGGGCGCAGGAGCGGCTCGATCATCCACCCCGGCGTCCCGTAGAGGAGGAGCGGGGGCATGGCGAAGGCGAGGAGAAGATGCTGGATCATATGCGCGCTGAAGAGGTAGTAGTCCGAGAGGTCGTGGAGCGGCCCGGTGAGGGAGCCCAGGAGCAGGAGCAGCCCCGCGAAGAAGCTCAGGATCTGGGCCGGCGACGCCGTCTTGCCGCGGGCCCGCCCGCGGCGCAACTCGGCCACGTAGAGGCCACCCAGCGCGGCCAGACCCACCACCACTGTCGGATCCGGATGCCAGGCCGTCCAGTCGAATCCGTCGGGCCCGAGGGGCGGTGGCCCCGCGGGCCCGGGCCCCAAGTGCGCCATGGTGCTAGGTGCGGGGGAGGAGGAGGTACGAGCCGAACAGCGCCATGATGGCGAGGATGATGAGGGTCGCGATCATGAGCGGGCCCACGAAGAGCGCGGTGAGGAGCTTGCTGTCGTACCGCAGGTGCATGAAGAAGGCGACCACGAGGGCGAACTTGAAGGTGCCGAAGATGATGATCAGGGTCACCAGGATGTGAGGGGGGAGTCCCGGCACGTAGAGAGCGCCGATCTCGATGGCGGTGAGGATGGCCAGCACCACCGCCACCCGCAGGTACGTGTGGACGGAGGCGTGCTCCTGGTGGGCGGCGCCGGCGGATTGAGCGGAGTGACTCGATTCCATCCCTGGGCCTCCTACGGGATCAGGTAGATCAGGGCGAAGATCACGATCCAGACGATGTCTACGAAGTGCCAGTACAGGCCGCAGATCTCGACCTTGAGGGAGTCCTGGGGCCCGAGCCTTCCCCGCATGGCGAGCCACCACATGGAGAGGAGCCAGATGACGCCGCCCGTGACGTGGGCGCCGTGGAAGCCCGTGAGCACGAAGAAGCTCGACCCGAAGAGGTTGGTCTGGAGCGTCAGCCCGAGGTGCACGAAGTGAGTGAACTCGAAGCACTGGAAGCCCACGAAGGCCGCCCCCAAGGTGGCGGTGAGGAACAGCCAGATCTTGCCCCACTTCATGTCACCGCGCTGCACGGCGGCGAGAGCGAGGACCATGAGGAGCGAGGACATCAGGAGGACGAAGGCGCTCACCGAAGTGAGCGGGATGTTCAGGATCTGGTGCGGCCCCGGCCCGCTGATGCTCTTGCCCTTGTAGGCGAGGTAGGTGCCAATGAGCGAGCCGAAGAACATGCACTCGGAGCCGAGGAAGGCCCACATACCCATCTTGCGATGGTCGAGTCCGGTGCATCCGATATTCGGATTGTGGGCGTCGATGGCGTGCTCGGCGGCCATCAGTGGTGCTCTCCCGCGGGCTGGTGATGGTATTCGAGCATGAAGCGGGCCATGCAGTAGAGGGTGAGGAACCCACCGAGGACGACCTGGTAGATGCTCACCAGCGCGCCCGAGACCATGAAGAGGAATGCCCCCGCGAGGAGGATCGGCCAGTATGACGGCGGAGGCATGTGGATGGACGAGGTGTCCACGTGCGCGGGCGGCGTCACCTTGCGGGGTGGGGTGCCGTGGCCGTCCCCGTACTTCTGCACCCAGAAGTCGTCGCGATCGTGCACGACGGGCACCACCGCGAAGTTGTAGACGGGCGGCGGGGAGGGAATCGTCCACTCCAGCGTGCGGCCGTCCCACGGATCGGCGGGGGCGGGAGCGCCGGAGCGGGTCGTGGTGACCACGTTCAACAGGAAGATGAGCAGCGAGAGCGCGATAGTGAAGGCGCCGATCGTGGCCACGAGATTCCAGAAGTTCCATCCGAGATCCGGCGCGTAGGTGTAGATCCGGCGCGGCATGCCGATGAGCCCGAGGAAGTGCATGGGGAAGAAGGTCACGTTGAAACCGATCATCATCAGCCAGAAGTGCACCTTGCCCAGCCGCTCGTCGAGCACCTTGCCGAAGATCTTCGGCCACCAGTAGTAGATGCCCGCGAAGAGCCCGAAGATCGAGCCGCCGAAGAGCACGTAGTGGAAGTGAGCCACGATGAAGTAGGAGTCGGTCTGCTGCAGGTCCACGGGCGGCGAGGCGTGCATGACGCCGGAGAGCCCGCCCAGGGTGAACATGGCGATGAAGCCCAGAGCGAAGTAGAGCGGGGTGGCGAAGCGGATACGCCCGCCCCACAGGGTGCCGATCCAGTTCAGGATCTTCACGCCGGTGGGCACCGCGATGAGCATGGTGGCGATGGAGAAGGCGGAGTCGGCCACCGGCCCCATGCCTACCGAGAACATGTGGTGGCTCCACACTCCGAAGCCGAAGAAGCCGATCATGATGCCCGAGTAGATGACCACGGGGGCGCCGAAGAGCGGCTTGCGGGCGAAGGTGGGCAGCACCTCCGACACGATGCCCATGGCGGGGAGGATGAGGATGTACACCTCGGGGTGGCCGAAGATCCAGAAGAGATGCTGCCAGAGGAGCGGGTCTGCCCCCGCCGCCGGCGCGTAAAAGAGGGTGCCGAAGAAGCGGTCGAACATGAGGAGGATCAAGGCCACCGTGATGGCGGGGAAGGCCAGCACCACCAGGAACTGCACCACGAAGCTCATCCACACGAACAGCGGCATGCGCATGAGGGTCATGCCCGGGGCGCGCATGTTGACGATGGTCACGATGAAGTTGAAGCCTGCCATGAGGGACGAAATGCCGAGGACCTGGAGGCCAAGCATCCAGAAGTCGATGCTGTGAGTCGGGGAGAATTGCGCCGAGGTGAGGTTGGCGTAGCCGAACCACCCGCCGTCCGGTACCGCGCCCGCGAGGAAGCTCAGGTGGAGGAGAAGCGCTCCCGAGAAGAAGATCCAGTAGGAGAGTGCGTTCAGCCGCGGGAAGGCTACGTCGCGCGCCCCGATCATGAGGGGGATCATGAAATTGAAGAAGGCGGCGCTCATGGGCATGATGGCCAGGAACACCATGGTGGTGCCGTGCATGGTGAACAGCTCGTTGAACTGCTTCGCCGTCACCAGCGTGCTGTCGGGGTGGGCGAGCTGCAGCCGCATGATGAGGGCCTCGATGCCCCCCACCAAAAAGAACAAGAAGGCGGAGGTCCCGTAGAGGATCCCGATCCGCTTGTGGTCCACCGTGGTGATCCAGGACCAGATGACGCTCCCGGTGCTGACCTTCGTCCCGGGCATGAACGCCGCGTGTGTCGCCATGTGGATCCTCTTTATTTCAGGCTCTCGAGATAGGCGGCGAGGGCCTTGGTCTGCTCGCCCCGCATCCCCAGGTCGGGCATGAGCGCGCCGGGCTTGATGTGGCTGGGATTCTCGATCCACTTCGCCACGTTCTCCGGGGTGTTGGACATGAGATTGGCGCCCAGGGTCTTGCGACTCGCGAAGTGCGTCAGGTTCGGCCCCATGACGCCTGCCGAGACTCCGGCGATGGTGTGACAGCCCACGCAGGCGTTCTGGCTGAAGATCTCGAGGCCCTTCTGGGCGAGAGGATCGGTGGGGGCCAGCGCGGGCTTCTGCTGATTGGCCACCCACTTCTCGAACTCGGCCGGCTCGTGCACGATGACCCGGAAGCGCATGTTAGCGTGCGACATCCCGCAGTACTCCGCGCACTGGCCGGGAAACTCCACGGGGCCGTCCGGGGCGAGGGTGATCCGGTTGACGCGGCCGGGCACCACGTCGCGCTTGCCCCCGAGCTGCGGCATCCAGAAGGAGTGGATGACGTCGGGGGCGTGCAGGTGGAAGGCGATCGTCTGCTTCGCGGGGAGATGCAGCTCGTTGGCCGTCGTGACCTTGAGATCGGGGTACGTGAACTCCCACCACCACTGCCGCCCTGCCACGTCGATGCGCATGGCCGAGCTGGGCGCCGCCGCCTGCGTCTCGAAGATCACGGGGATGGTGGGGACGGCGAAGATGAGGAGGATGACCGCAAAGGCAATGGTCCAGGAGACCTCGAGGAGAGTGTGGCCGTGGACCTGCTTCGGAATGGGCTGCCCCGGCTTCTCCCGGAAACGCAAGCAGGCCCAGATCAGTCCCGCCTCCACCGCGATGCCGATGCCGAGGGTCCACCACGAGATCAGCATGAAGATGTCGTTCGTGATCCGTCCGAACTCGGACTTCGGCCGCACCGTCGTCATGGGCGAGTCCCACAGCGACCAGCCACACGACCCGAGGAGCAGCGCCACGGCGACGAGCAGGAGCGCCGTGGGCACGCGGCGGAGCAGGCTCTTGCGCATAGACTCCTTTACCTGGGGAACGGGCCCGGGTTCGGGACGATGGCCGAGATGGCGGCCGCGGCCGCCGCGCGCTGCAGATCGAACACGGTCACCCAGCTGCGAGCGGCCAGGGCGAGCACGATAAGGAGCGGAATCGCGGTCCACAGTACGTCGCTCGGACGGCGGCGACGCGGCGCCTCGCGGCGGCAGCGCATCACGAAGACGAAGGAGCGAGCCTGCGCGGCCAGGAACAGGGTCAGCACGACTGCCAGCACCACGTGCGTTATGGTCGACACAACTCCCTCGGCGCGATGATCAAGG
>DATGCY010000139.1:0-3432 GCA_035311385.1 Candidatus Methylomirabilota bacterium | reverse complement strand
GCTTCTCTCCGTCAGGGCAAGCAAGAGGGGTGCCGCGCATTTTCCAAGGCAACCCGGAGGCTTGACCGTCTCGAGCCTTCCCAAGGGCGCCCTTCTACCGGGTCGACGCTACGTGGAGTGGAGAATCTTACCTATCGGCTCTGGGCGGAAATCAGCGCGCGGAGCTATCGGACGAGCTGCAATCGCTCTTGAAGCTGCTCCCGCGACTGACGGAAGGTGCTCGCCACTGCCTCTGCGCCCGCCTCCAGGAGAGAGGCGCGATCCCCATCTGCATCGGGATCTCCCCATCGCCCCACGATAATCTTGAGGTCGGGGAAGCGCGCACGCAGCCGCTTGCAGAGATGACGCGCCTGGGCGAGTCCCTCGGGCGGCACCTCGGCGATGACGACGACGGCAGGCTTGCGCTCGCCCACCAGCGACACGATCTCGCCGGATAGGGCGCTGGCAGGGCTTATCTCGAGCGTGCAGCCCGTGGGGCTCAGGAGCTGGCTGAACATCAGGAGCGCGACCTCGTCTCCCTCGTCGCCTGCTGCGCAGCCCAGCACGAGCGGCGCCTTCTCGACCGCTTGAGGGTCGATTACGTCGCCGGCATCCGCGGCCTCCTGGCGCCGCTCGGAGAGCTTCTCGACCGTCTCCCGTGCCGCCACGTAGATCGCGTGCACCTCCTCGTCCGACAGCCGTTGGGCGTCACGGTCGCGCTTGGCCCGGCTCAGTGCCCGCACCAGGATCTTGTCGTAGGCCTCCTCCAGGGAATGATCACCGAGATAGCTGTCGAGGATGTCCGCCCCCTCGGTGGAGTCGCGGGCGAGCAGTCGCTGGTAATAGCTCACGTCCACGGGCAGGGCCGGCTCGTCTGTCATCATGACGTGCATGAAACCGAGCGCGGGTACGTGCTTGCCCAGCACGACCAGGCACACGGTGAGGGGCGTGCCGACGGCGAGGCCGACGGGGCCCCAGAGCCACGTCCAGAAGGCGAGAGCAACCAGGAGAGCCACCTGTGACACCCCGGTGCTGTGGCCGTACATGAATGGCTCCAGCGCCATGTACGTGATCAGCTCGACGGCCAGGAAGAGACCCACGGTGATGAGCGGACGCTGCCAGTCGTCGAAGACGGCGAGGCTCAGGGCCACGGGGCCCAACGCGGCGAGCAGCGGGCCGAGATAGGGAATGAAGCGCAGGGCGAAGGCGAGGAAGCCCCACATGACGGCGTACGGCAGCCCGATGAAGAAGAGCCCGAGACCCAGCGCCGCCCCGTAGGCAGCGTTGACGATGGTCTGCGCCACGAGATAGCGGCTGATCCGCGCCGCCGCCTCGTCGAGGGCCCTCGTGGCACTGGCCAGGCGCCCGTGGCCGATGAGCCGGATGAAGCGGTTCCGGATTTCATGCTGCTCGATCAGCATGAAGACCACGAGCACGATAAGGAAGGCCGCGCTGCCCAGGAACTCGAGGAGCCTGGGGAGGCGCCAGATGCCGCTAGCGTCCGACTTCACCACCACGGGCACCGGCTTGCTCTCCCCCTTGGGGGTCTCTTCTTTTTGCAGCTCTCCCATCACCTGCTTCGCCATGGACTGGACCTGGGCGAGCCCACCGTGGCTCCCCGCCCAGCGGACATCGGTGATCTTGTGCATCAGGTTGCCGCGATACCGCGGCAGCTCGGAGCCGAGGGCTAGCACCTGCTGAGCGATGACCCACGTCGTGGCGCCGAGGGCTGAGAACACCAGCGACACCACCACGGCCACGGCGATGGCGCGCCCCGCCCGGAGACGACCGAGCCCGAGGCGCTCCAGCCCGGAGACAATTGGGCTGAGCAGGAAGGTGAACAGGCCCGCCAGGGCAACGGGGATGAGCACTCCCTGCCCCCAGTACAGGGCAGCGATCACGGGAAGCACCGTAGCCCCGATCAGAAACGGGCGGAGATGACGGAGCAGATTCCGTGCGTCGAAGGGCGGCGGCTCACGTATGGCGGTGCGTGCGTCGCTGCTGAGAGGGACAGGTGGAGCGTCATCTCGTGACCTGGGAAGTCGTGGATCCATGCGAGTAAAAGCCATACGCAACGGATGTGCCCGGCTCGAAGAATCGAGAGGTTCGGCGTAGGTCCGGCGAATCCCAGGCTTCTCCCGCCACATCCGGTCCGGATTTGCGGTGCATTACCGAGTAGTTCTTTCCCAGAATCGTGGCAGCGCAAAGGCCGTCTCCATTCGCATCTGGCTCGAGGGGCTCGTCCACGCTTGCCATGGCGGGTCTCGGGCCCTTCGGCATGACGCTTGCTCCTCCATGAAGAGCGTCCCCGTGGCCAACCCCCCGCATCCTCGTACGGGCCGGCCCCTCCCGAAGGTGGGCCTGGCGAGGGCGGCCATCGGCCTCGGGGACGCAACCCACATGACCGCGAGACTCGACCGGCTCGCTATCGCGCGACGCCTTCATGAGATGGCACGGCTCCTCGATCTCGCGGGAGAGCAACCCTTCAAGGTGGGCGCGTACGACCGGGCAGCGCGTGCTCTCGAGCGGCTGGGGGGAGACCTCTCCGCTCTCGTCGACGATGGACGCTTGACCGAGCTTCGCGGGATCGGGCCTCGTCTGGCCGCGGTCATCGCAGAGATCCACCGGACGGGAACGTCTCGGTCGCTCGAGATCCTCCGGCGCCGTTTTCCTCCCGGTGCCGCCGAGCTGAGCCGCATACCGGAGCTGAGCCTGAGGCGCATCGAGATTCTGGGGCGCAGTCTCGGTATCGAGACCCTGGCGCAGCTCAAGGAAGCGTGCGAGCGGGGCCAGCTCCGTGCCGTCAAGGGCATTGGACCCAGGACGGAGGAGCGCATCCGGGATCGGATCCGCAGGCTCGAGTCTCCCCGCAAGATTCTCCTCCCCGAGGCGAGCGAGACGGCCGAGGAGATGCTCAGACATCTGCGTGAAGCCCCGGGCACCGCCCGGGCAGAGGTTGCCGGCGATCTCCGTCGCGCCACGGAGACGCTGGAGTCGCTCGTCTTCGTCCTGACCACGGCAAGGCCGAGCGCAGCGGTGGAGCATGTCCGCCGAGCTCCGCTCGTGCTCAACGCGGCGCGAGATGGCGCGACCGTGCGCGGGGTCCTCGTCGACGGGATCCCGTTCGAGGTGCACATCACTTCCCCGCGCGCCCGGCCGACCCGGCTGCTCTTTGCCACGGGGGCGCCCACCCATACCGCGGAGCTGCAGCGGATGGCCGGCGAACATTGCCTGCGCCTCGCCCCTTCCAGTCTCTCCCGGCGAGGCCAAGCCGGCTACCTCTCCCTGGAGAACGAAGCGGCCGTCTACGAGGAGCTTGGTCTTCCCTTCATCCCACCGGAGCTGAGAGAAGGCGCGGGAGAGATCGAAGCGGCACGCGCCGGTCGTCTCCCCGGCGACTTGATTCGCCTGGAGGACGTGCGCGGCCTGGTCCACTGCCACACCGTATACTCC
>DATGCY010000138.1:0-3687 GCA_035311385.1 Candidatus Methylomirabilota bacterium | reverse complement strand
TTCGATCCCGCGCTGGCCAAGCGCCTCCAGGAGATCCTCCTCGGCATCACGGAGGCGGAGGCCAAGACCATCCTGCCGAACCACTACACGGGCTTCGTGGCCGCCACGCACCAGAACTACAAGATGATCGAGGACGCGGGCGTGCTCGTGGGCCGGATCAAGAAGTAGCGATGGCCCTCGACTCCGTGCCGATCCGGGAGTACCCGGAGCCGGCCGCGGCCTGGCTGTCGCCGCATCGTCTGCGTGTTGCCCTCGCGCTCGTCGGGCTCGTCGCCTTCTATGTGGCGAGCTGGCACCTGGCGAAGGTGAACCTGGCCAAGCTCGCGACCGGCCTGCCCAAGATGGCCTCGTGGGCGACCAAGGCATGGCCGCCCGCCACCGACGAGCTGCCCGTTCTCCTGCTTCGCGCGGCGGAAACGGTCGCCATGGCGGCCATCGGCACCACGGTGGCCGCCCTTCTCGCCTTGCCAGTATGCGTCCTCGCCGCCCGGAACGTGACGCCGAGCATGGCCCTCTACTATCCGACACGATGGTTCCTGAATGCGCTGCGCGGCATCGACTCCTTCGTGTTCGCTCTGCTCTTCGTCGCCGCGGTGGGTCTCGGGCCCTTCGCCGGCGTGCTCGGCATCGCGCTGCACACGTGGGGAAGCACGGCGAAGCTGTGGGCAGAGGCCATCGAAAACATCCCGTCGGGCGCCCTGGAGGCGGCAGCCGCCACCGGCGCCTCGCGCGTCAAGGTGCTGCTCTTCGCCCTGCTCCCTGACGCGGCGCCCAGCATGGTTTCGGTGGCCCTCTTCTGGTGGGAGTTCAACGTGCGCGCCTCCACGGTGCTCGGGGTGGTGGGCGCGGGGGGCATCGGCCAGGAGCTGAAGAACTCGATGGACCTCCTGCTCTTTCCGCGTCTTTTCACCATCATCGCTATCATCCTGGTCATGGTCACCGTGATCGACGCGGGGAGCGAGTGGCTGAGGCGGCGCCTTGAGTAGCCCGATTGATTGCCCCCTCGTGCGTGTGGCCGGGCTCGCCAAGACCTACCCCGGCGGCGTGGAAGCGCTCCGCGATGTGTCCTTCGAAGTCGCCCCGGGCGAGTTCGTCGGCATCCTGGGTCCGAGCGGTGCGGGCAAGACCACGCTCTTTCGCTGCCTCACCGGGCTCGTCCGACCCGATCGGGGCGTGATCGAGATCCATGGACGCGACATCTGCCGCCTCGGCGGGCGCGATCTCCGCATGGCCCGGCGTGAGGTCGCCATGATCTTCCAGCAGTTCAACCTCATTCGCCGGCTGAGCGGCATCGAAAACGTGCTGGCCGGTCGGCTCGCCACCGTGCCCACGTGGCGAGTCTTCACCCGCAGCTTCGTGAAGGCGGATCGTCAGAAGGCGCTCTGGTGTCTCGACACCGTCGGCCTTCTCGACCAAGCCTATCGCCGGGCGGATCGGCTCTCGGGCGGACAGCAGCAGCGGGTTGCCATTGCGCGCGCGCTCGCGCAGGAAGCGACCGTCGTGTTGGCGGACGAGCCCGTGGCGAGCCTCGATCCCGAGTCTGCCGCCGGCGTGCTCGACACCCTTCGCTCGGTGGCGGCCCAGGGGGTGGCGGTCATCGCGAGCCTCCACCAGGTCGGCCTCGCCCGCGACTACGCGGACCGCATCATTGCTCTGCGGGACGGCCGCATCCTCGACGATGCACCGACGCGGAGCTTCGACGCGCGAGCCCTCGAGCAGATCTACGAGCGCAGCGTGGCGACAGCCGGAGGCCGGGCGGGTGGCTAGCGTGGCCGCCCAGTGGGACGCGGGCGAACTGGGCTGCGGCGAGCTCGTGCTCGAGCTGCGCTTCCGCCTCTCGGCCCTGGGCCCGGGTGAGCTCTTCCGGCTCGTCGCCCTCGATCCCGGCGCTCCCGCCGACATTCCCGCGTGGTGCCGCATGACCGGGCACACGCTCGTGACCACCGAGCATCCCGTCTATCTCATCCAGCGCAAGGAGGACTGAATCATGGCCGGCAAGTTCTGCGTCAGCATCACCCATGCCAAGGACAACACCGACAAGGCCACCGTGGGCTTCGTGGTTGCCAACGCCGCCGCGGGCTCCGGCAAGGAGGCGCTCGTGTTCCTGAGCGTAGAGGGCGTGCGCCTCGCTCAGAAGGGCTACGCTCAAGACATCCACGAAGAGGGCTTCGCGCCGCTCCGCGAGCTCATGGAGAACTTCGCCAAGGCGGGCGGCACCATGTACGTGTGCTCGCCGTGCTTCAAGAAGCGCAAGCTCGACGAGAACAATCTCGTGACGGGAGCGAGCATCGTGGGAGGAGCCAAGCTGGTGGAGTTCCTCTCCGACGGCAGCCCCTGCGTCAGCTACTGATGGCGGACGCCGCGGGGCATCCCTTCGAGGCGGACGCGAGCTTCGATGGGGGAGACCTCGACTGCGGCAACGGCCTCCTGCTGCTGATCCGCCAGCACATCGACCCGCTCGAGCCCGGGCAGCTTTTGGAGTTCCGATCGACGGAGATCTCCGTCGAAGAAGACTTCCCTGCCTGGTGTCGCATGACGGGCAACGAGCTGGTGTCCACGGTTCGACACGGGCGAGAGCGCAGCTTCCTCGTGTGCAAGGGGCCGCTGTCCACACGGAGGGCGACGGCCCGGGGAGCGCGGCCCCCGCTGCCCGTGACCCACGCGGTGGCCGAGGTGCGCATCCCGGCCACGCTACCTCCTCCTGCTCCGACACCCGCCATTGCGCCCTTGGCCGTCATGGGCATCGGGAGCTGGCCGCGTCCCCGCTGGATGCTGCAGGCCATTCACGACCACATCGAAGGGCGGCTGTCCGAGGAGGAGTTCACCTCCACCGCGGAGGACGCGACCCGGCTTGCCGTAGCCGCGCAAGCTCGCGCCGACGTCGACGTGCTCACCGACGGCGAGCAGCGGCGGGACAACTATGCGAGCTTCGTGGGGGCTCGTCTCGACAACTGCCAACTCATCCCCCTGACCGACCTCCTCCCCCTCGTGGACGACCCCGTGAAGTTCGAGCAGGAGATGCAGTCCCTCGACGTACCGGCCTCCGACGTGCGCCACCCCGCGCTCTTCGGTCCCCTCGGCCGGCGCCGCCCGCTCGCCGTTCACGAGCTCGAGTTCGTGCGGAGCCTGAGCGATCGGCCCGTGAAGATCGCCCTGCCCGGGCCCTACCTGCTCACCCGCACCATGTGGATGGAGTGCATCTCCGACCGCGCGTATCGGTCACGGGAGCACCTGGCGGAGGACATCGTGCGGGTGCTCCGCGAGGAGCTGCACTTCCTCCTTGCCGCGGGGGCCGCGCTCGTGCAGCTCGACGAGCCCGTGCTCTCCGAGGTGGTGTTCACGGGAGCCAAGAGCGCGCGCAGCTTCATGTGCGGGGCGCTCAGCGAGAAGGGCGATGCCGGGCGCGAGCTCGCCTTCGCGACCCAGCTCATCAACGGCGTGGTTGCCGGCCTTCCCCCGGAGCGGCTCGGCCTCCACATCTGCCGCGGCAACTGGACGCGCGACGAGCGGGCGGCCCTCGCCGGCGACTACCGATCGCTCCTCCCCGTCTTGCAGCAGGTCGAGGTCGGCTCGCTCTTCCTCGAGCTCTGCACGCCGCGCGCGGGCGAGATCGACGTGCTGAAGGAGCTTTCCGTCGAGCGCCGCATCGGCGTCGGCGTAGTGAACCAAAAGCTCGATCGCGTCGAG
>DATGCY010000137.1:0-5451 GCA_035311385.1 Candidatus Methylomirabilota bacterium | reverse complement strand
GGCTCCAAGCAGCAGATCCGCCAGCTGGCGGGCATGCGCGGCCTCATGGCCAAGCCCTCGGGCGAGATCATCGAGACGCCCATCACCTCCAACTTCCGCGAAGGCCTCACCGTGCTGGAGTACTTCACCTCCACTCACGGCGCCCGCAAGGGTCTGGCCGACACCGCCCTCAAGACGGCGGACTCGGGCTACCTCACCCGCCGTCTCGTCGACGTGTCCCAGGACGTCATCGTATCCGAGTACGACTGCGGCACCGTGAAGTACATCGATGCCGCCCCGCTCGTCGAGGGCGGCGACATCATCCAGTCCCTGCGCGACCGCGTGCTCGGGCGCGTGGCCGCCGAGGACATTCGCGACCCGTTCACGGGCGAGATCATCGTGCAGGCCAGCACCGAGATCAACGAGGAGCTGGCGCAGAAGATCGAGGACTCCGGCCTGGAGCGGGTGCGCATCCGCTCCGCCCTCACCTGCGAGTCGAAGCGCGGCATCTGCGTCATGTGCTACGGCCGCAACCTGGGCACGGGCCGTCTCGCGGAGTTCGGGGAGGCGGTGGGCATCATCGCCGCCCAGTCCATCGGCGAGCCGGGGACCCAGCTCACCATGCGCACCTTCCACATCGGCGGCACGGCGAGCCGGGTGGTGGAGGCCTCCAAGCACGACGCCAAGCACGCGGGCATCGTGAAGTATCACAACATCCGCTCCGTGGTGAATCGCGACAACGACATCGTCGTGCTCAACCGAAACGGCGAGATCGTGGTGGTGGACGAGCGCGGCCGTGAGAAGGAGCGGTACCCGGTGGTGCCGGGCGCCCGCATCAAGATCAAGGACGAGGGCAAGGTGACCATGGGCAAGCTGCTCGTGGAGTGGGATCCTTTCACCACGCCCATCCTCACCGAGGTGAGCGGGACCGTCACCTTCCGGGACATCGTGGACGGCGTCACCATCCGCGAGGAGTTCGACGAGGTCACGGGTCTCGCCCGGCGCGTGATCATCGAGGATCAGGAAGGCAAGCTCCAGCCGCGGGTGTCCGTGAAGGCGCCGACGGCGGCGGGCGGCGACAACACGCCCGATGCGGAGGCGGTGGGCGAGACGCGGGGCCGCTACATGCTGCCCGTGGGCGCCCATCTCCTGGTGGCTGACGGCACCGAGGTGCACCAGGGTGACATCATCGCCAAGATCCCGCGCGAGACGACCAAGACCAAGGACATCACGGGCGGTCTCCCGCGGGTGGCCGAGCTCTTCGAGGCGCGCAAGCCCAAGGAGCAGGCGGTCATCACCGAAATCGACGGCGCGGTGGAGTTCGCCGGCTTCGTCAAGGGCATGCGCAAGATCGTCATCCGCGCGGATGACGGGGAGACCAAGGAGTACCTGATTCCGCGCGGCAAGCACATCTCCGTGCACGAAGGAGACCGGGTCAAGGCGGGGGAGGCGCTCATGGACGGCTCGCCCAACCCCCACGACTACCTGGCCGTGCTGGGCGATCGCGAGCTGCAGCGCTATCTCGTGAACGAGGTGCAGGAGGTCTATCGCCTGCAGGGCGTGACGATCAACGACAAGCACATCGAGATCATCGTGCGCCAGATGCTCCGGCGCGTGCGCATCGAGGAGGTCGGCGGCACCGACTTCGTGGTGGGCGAGCTCGTGGACAAGTTCGTCTTCCAGGAGGAGAACGACAAGGCGACCGCGGCCGGCAAGACCGCGGCCACCGCCAAGCCTGTCCTCCTCGGCATCACCAAGGCCTCGCTGTCCACGGACAGCTTCATCTCGGCTGCCTCCTTCCAGGAAACGACCCGGGTGCTGACCGAGGCGGCCATCAGCGGCAAGACCGACGACCTGCGCGGCCTGAAGGAGAACGTCATCGTGGGCCGGCTCATCCCCGCGGGCACCGGCCTCGGTCACTACACCCGGGCTGAGGTGCTGAGCCAGGGCGGCGAGGAGGTCACGGTGGCGGTGGAGGAGGCCCCGGCGGAGGAGATCTTGGACGCCGGAGACGGCGACGGTGAGGAGATCGCCCAGGCCGGTTGAGCTCGGAGGGGGGCTCACGCCCCCCTTCCGAACCTCCCCCCAGAGGAGAAAGGATTGCGCGGGCGAAGCCCGCGCTCGAAAGCGGAACCATCAGAGAGTAGGCGGCTCATAGCGAGCGTAGCACTCGCTTGGACCCAGAAGGTGGGGGGCGTCAACTCCTTGACAAGGCCCCCTAATTCAGGTAGAAAGTTAGAGTTTTGGCCCTAGTGACCGGAGCTTAAGGTCCCCGGGCTCGGAGCTACAGGGGAGATATGCCGACAATCAATCAGCTGGTGAGGCAGGGCCGCGAGGCGGTGCGCAAGAAGTCCAAGACGCCCGCCATGGAGGCCTGCCCGCAGAAGCGTGGAGTGTGCATCCGCGTCTACACCACCACGCCGAAGAAGCCGAACTCCGCCCTGCGAAAGGTCGCCCGCGTGCGACTGACCAACGGCCTCGAGGTGACGTCGTACATCCCGGGGGTGGGCCACAACCTGCAAGAGCACTCGATCGTCCTCATCCGGGGCGGCCGCGTAAAGGATCTACCGGGCATCCGGTATCACATCATTCGCGGCTCCCTGGACACGGCGGGGGTGGCCGGGCGGAAGCAGAGCCGGTCGAAGTACGGGGCCAAGCAGCCCAAGGGCGGAGGCGGGTCCTAAATGCGCCGGGCGGGGGCTGCGCGCCGTGAGATCTTGCCGGATCCCAAGTATGGGAGCCGGATCGTGGCGAAGTTCGTGAACATGATGATGTACGGAGGCAAGAAGAGCACGGCCGAGCGGATCATGTACGACGCCATGGGGAGCATGGAGGATCGGGCGAAGCAGGATGCCCTCAAGCTCTTCAAGTCGGCGGTGGACAATTGCAAGCCGGCGGTCGAGGTCAAGTCCCGCCGCGTGGGCGGCTCGACCTATCAGGTGCCCGTGGAAGTGCGGCCCGATCGACGCACCGCGCTCAGCATGCGATGGCTCATCGGAGCCGCGCGGCGCCGCGCGGAGAAGAGCATGGCGGAGCGACTGGCCGGCGAGCTCCTCGACGCCGCGAACAATCGCGGCACTGCGGTGAAGAAGCGAGAAGACACTCACAAGATGGCGGAGGCCAACAAAGCGTTCGCGCACTATCGCTGGTAGTTACCGAGAGCCGAAGAGGGGGGCCGTAGCCTCGACCCCCCTCTTCTCTTGAGTAGCGCCGAGCAGAGGGAAAGGAAGCGTCGTGGAACCGCAGTACCCGTTGGAACGGACTCGGAATATCGGCATCATGGCCCACATCGATGCCGGCAAGACCACCACCACCGAGCGTGTGCTCTATTACACTGGCCGGTCCTACAAGATCGGCGAGGTGCACGAGGGCACCGCCACCATGGACTGGATGGTGCAGGAGCAGGAGCGTGGCATCACCATCACTTCTGCCGCCACGACCTCCTTCTGGCGCGATTGCCGCATCAACATCATCGACACGCCCGGCCATGTGGACTTCACCATGGAGGTCGAACGATCTCTGCGCGTGCTGGATGGCGCGATCGCCATTCTGGACGCGGTGTCGGGCGTGGAGCCGCAGACGGAGACGGTGTGGCGCCAGGCCGACAAGTACAAGGTGCCGCGCATCGTCTACGTCAACAAGATGGACCGGGTGGGGGCGGACTACTATCGCTGCCTCGCCATGCTCAAGGACCGCCTGGGCGCCCATCCCGTGGCCATCCAGATTCCCCTCGGCCGCGAGGACCAGTTCAAGGGCGTCATCAACCTGATCGAGCAGATCGTGTACGTCTGGTCCGACAGCGGCGATCTCGGCCAGAGCTTCGAGACGGTGGACATCCCCGCCGAGTTCAAGGCCCAGGCCGATGAGTACCGCGAGAAGATGATCGAGGGGCTCGCCGAGGTGGACGACCACCTCATGGAGAAGTACCTGGGCGGGGAGAAGGTCACTCCCGAGGAGATCAAGGCGGCCGTGCGCGCCGGCACCATCTCCATGAAGCTGTTTCCCATCATCTGCGGCGCCTCCTTCAAGAACAAGGGCGTGCAGCCCATGCTGGATGCCGTGGTGGACTATCTCCCCTCGCCGCTCGACATCCCCGCCGTGTCCGGGATGAATCCGGAGACCCAGGAGCGCGAGAAGCGGGAGGCCGAAGCCAAGGCGCCCTTCTCCGCCCTCGCCTTCAAGATCATGAACGATCCTTTCGTGGGTCAGCTCACCTTCGTGCGCGTCTACTCCGGCACCCTCAGCTCGGGCACCGGCGTCTACAATTCGACCCGCGACAAGAAGGAGCGCATCGGCCGTCTCGTCCGCATGCACGCCAACAAGCGCGAGGAGATCGAGTCGATCTCCGCGGGCGACATCGCGGCGGTGGTGGGTCTCAAGGACACGCGCACAGGCGACACCCTGTGCGATCCCAACAAGCCCATCATCCTCGAGTCCATGGATTTCCCCGCGCCCGTCATCGCGGTGGCCATCGAGCCCAAGACCAAGGCCGACGAGGAGAAGCTCGGGCAGTCTCTCGGACGCCTGGCGATGGAAGATCCGACCTTCAAGGTCAACGTGGATCCCGAGACCAACCAGACGCTGATCCACGGGATGGGCGAGCTGCACCTCGAGATCATCGTCGATCGCTTGCTGCGCGAGTTCAAGGTCGAGGCTAACGTGGGCAAGCCGCAGGTTGCCTACCGCGAGACCATCCGCCAGAAAGCGGAAGCCCAGGGGCGCTTCGTCCGGCAGACGGGCGGGCGCGGCCAGTACGGCGACGTCTGGCTCGAGATCGAGCCCTCTCAGGTGGGGACCGGCGTGGTCTTCGAGAACAAGCTCAAGGGCCCCGCTATTCCCCGCGAGTACGTGCCCGCGGTGGAAAAGGGCATCAAGGAGGCGGCGGAGACGGGCGTGCTCGCCGGCTACCCGGTGGTCGACATCCACGTGTCGCTCACCGATGGGAGCTACCATGAGGTCGACTCGAGCGAGATGGCCTTCAAGATCGCCGCTTCCATGGGCTTCAAGGAAGTGTGCCGCAAGGCCAAACCGGTGCTCCTCGAGCCCGTCATGGACGTGGAGGTCGTGGTGCCCTCGGAGTACCAGGGCGCGGTGGTGGGCGATCTCAACAGCCGTCGCGGCCGCGTGGTGAGCATGGACAGCCGCGGCAACGCCCAGGTCATCCGCGCCAACGTCCCTCTCGGTCAGATGTTCGGCTATGCCACCGACGTCCGCTCCATGACCCAGGGGCGGGCCACCTACACCATGCAGTTTGCCCGCTACGAGGAAGTGCCCCGGAACATCGCCGAAGAGATCATGGCCAAGGCGGCCGGCAAGGGCACTCCCCGCTCGGGCTCCCGCTAGCCCGTCACAGGAGACATCACCGTCATGGCCAAGGCAAAGTTCGACCGGTCGAAGCCGCACGTGAACATTGGGACGATCGGGCACATCGATCACGGGAAGACGACGCTGACGAGTGCGATCACGAAGGTG
>DATGCY010000136.1:0-4224 GCA_035311385.1 Candidatus Methylomirabilota bacterium | reverse complement strand
CCCAAGGCGGCGGCGGAGATGATGCGCCTGGGCGCGGCGACCGGACTGGTCGGCGGCTCCCTCGAGGACGCCAGCGGGAATCCGGCCAAGCCGATCTACGACTTCGACCTCGCGGTCGAGCGCGTGCACGCGGCCGTCGAGGTCGTGCGGGCACTCGGATTCCCGTTCGTGCTGACGGCGCGCGCGGAGACGATGCTGCACGCCCCGAAGGATCTCGACGACACAATCCGGCGGCTGCAGGCCTATGAGACCGCGGGCGCCGATGTGCTCTACGCGCCGGGGCTGCGCGACCTCGAGACCATCCGCACCGTGGTGTCGAGCGTGCGCAAGCCGGTCAACGTCGTCATGTCCCACGGCGATCCGTCGCTCACGCTCGCACAGCTCGCCGCGGCGGGCGTCAAGCGCGTCAGTATCGGCGGCTCGCTCTCGCGCCTGGCGTTGGCGGCGGTCCTCGAAGGCGTGCGCGAGATGAAGGACGCCGGCGGGTTCACGTGGATGCGCCGCACCGTGCGGAGCGCCGAGCTGCGCCAGGCCTTCAGCGCCGGCTCGGCATGAGCGGCGCCGTTCGGGCTGGTGATCGTCGACAACGACGGCGTGCTCGTTGACAGCGAGGGTGACGCCCAACTCGTGACGGCGGCGCTGCTCACCCGGTGCGGCGGGCCGATGACGCCGGCCGATTGCCGCATGAATTTCCTCGGTAGATCGCAAGGTGACATCCGCGCGTGGAGCGAGCGGCGCCTTGGTCGTCCGCCGGCGCTCTTCGAAACGGACTTTCACACGGAGCTGTTCGCGCGGTTCCGCCGATCACTGGCGCCGATGCCCGGGGTCGCGGACGCGCTCGATCGACTCGGCAACCTCTGCGGCGCCTCAAGCGGCACTGACGAGCGCATCCGCGTGTCGCGGATGGCGACCGGGCGCCTTGCGCGCTTCGGCGGCCGCATCTTCAGCGCGGAGGATGTTAGCCGCGGCAAGCCGGCCCGCGATCTCTTCCTGCACGCCGCGTGCGCGTACGGGGCGTCGCCTGCGCGGTGCGTGGCCATCGAGGACAGCGCGGCGGGTGTCGAGGCCGCGAACGCGGCCGGCATGACGGGGGCCGGCTTCGCGCGCGTCATGTCGGCGGCCGAGCTGGTGCACGCCACGGGCGTGTTCACGTCAATGCGCGAGTTGCCGGCACTCCTGGGAGGTGCTCCGCGGTGAGCGAGGGCGGTCCGATCGCCCGACTCTGGCGCTACCCGGTGAAGTCGATGCTCGGCGAAGTCTGCGAGGTGCTGAAGCTCGACGCGCGCGGCGTAGTGGGCGACCGCCTCTACGCCGTACGCGACGCCGCCGGCAAGTTCGGCAGCGGCAAGTCGACGCGGCGCTTTCGTCGGATCGATGGCCTGTTCCGGTTCAGCGCCGCGTACGCAGGCGACGTGCCGTGCATCACGTTTCCCGACGGCCGCGCGCTGGCGGGAGACGATCCGCGCATCCACGCTGAGCTATCCAGCGCGCTCGGCCAGCCAGTTACGCTCGCGCGCGAGGCGGGCGTTTCGCACCTCGACGCCGGGCCCGTGCACGTGCTCACGACGGCGTCCCTCGCGTGGCTGCGCGAGCGGCTGCCTTCGGCATCCATCGACGAGCGGCGCTTCCGCCCCAACGTCCTGATCGACGTGCCCGGCGCCGCGCAGGCCGAGCGTCTATGGGTCGGCCGCACGCTCGCCATTGGCGGCGTCAGGCTGAGAGTCCACGAGTTCACCGAGCGCTGCGTGATGGTGGGCATGGCGCAGAGCGATCTGGCGGACGATCCCCGAGTGCTGCAGTCTATAGCGGATGAGTCGGGGCTCGACTTCGGCGTCTATGCGGAGGTCGTCGTCCCGGGCCCGATCGCAAGGCACGACCGGGTGACACTTCTCGACTGAATGCTGAGCACCAGACCTACGTGCTGGTCCTCGTCTCGGCCGTCGGGACGTTGCCGCTCCTGGGTGTCGCCGCCAGGATCGTGCACCGCACAGCGACGTTCCGCGACGGCGTGCAGGCGAGATGCCCGTGAAGATCCTCGCCTTCGCCGTTTCATCGCGACGGCTTTCTCCGCCATGCCCCTCATGCGCGCCCCTCCGCGGCCAGCGCCGCCCCGGCAAGGAGCCACACGCGTTCGTGACAGCCGGGCCCGGGGGGGATGTCTCGACCACGCGCGCCTCCATCGGCGCGTACGGCGGGCGCAGCGGCAGGCTCATCGCAGGCCCTCCAGGCGGAAGCGGGCGGTGCGGGCCAGCAGCGGGGCGAAGAGGTCGCCCACCTTCGCGATGCGCGCGGGCATGTTGTCGAGGCGGAAGTCCTCGATGCGAAAGCCGCGCTCCACCTCGTCCCAGGTGAGCGGCGCCGAGACCGGGGCGCGCGGCCGCGGCCGCACCGAGTACACCGAGGCCAGGGTGCGGCCCCACGCGTTCTGGTTGTAGTCGACGAGCACGCGCCCCGCCGGCCGCTTGGCGATTCGGTACTCCGCGGTGATCAGAGCCGGCCGGGCGACCGCCAGCGCCTGCGCGATGGCCTTGGCGATGGTCCAGACCTCCTTCTGTGTGGGCCCCCGCACGATCGGCACGTAGACGTGGATGCCACGCGAGCCGGTGGACTTGGGATAGCTTGGCATGCCGAGCTTGTCGAGCGCCTCCCGGACCACCAACGCGCACTCCCGCACCTGCTCGAAGGTCGCGCCCTTCACCGGGTCCAGATCGAAGTGCACGTAGTCGGGCCGGTCGGTGTCGTCGCAGCGTGCGTACCACTGGTTCAGGTCAATGCAGCCGAGGTTGACCACCCACAACAGCGAGGCCAGGTCCTGCACCATCGGGAAGGCGATCACGCTGCCGGAGCCGTGCTCGATCGAGCACGTCTCGATCCGGTCGGGCCGCGGCGACGGGGCGCGCTTCATAAAGAAGAAGGCGCCGCCAGCCCCGTTGGGGTAACGCTTCATCACCATCGCCCGGTCGCGCAGGTGCGGCAGCAGCACCGGCGCCACCTCCGAGTAGTACTGCAGCAGGTCGCGCTTGAGCAGGCCCTCCGCGGGCCAGAACGGCTTGCGCAGGTTGGTCAGGGGAACCGTGCGCCCGCCGATCCGAGCCTGGACGGTATCAATGTCGCGGGGCAGGAGCCCGGCGGCGGGTGCGGCGGGCGCGGGCGTCCCACGCGAGGGCCGGCGAGGCGGCCTGCGGGCGGCGCCGCGCCCCGCGCCGCTCGGGCGCTTGCCGGCCGCGCGGGGGCTCATCGCAGAGGCGCGAGCCGCGCGAGCCGACTACCGCGCAGCACCGTGCCTCTCGTCGACACGTAGGTCAACTCGCGGCGATTGCGCAGAGAGCGGTGGAGCAGCCCACCCCGGCTCATGTCACCTTGGTCCACGAAGTCGGAGGGGAATCGCAGCCCTCGCCCAGGATCTCGAGTAGCGGGTCGACGTACTCGGTGGTGACGACGCTGCCCGCCCCGGGGGCGAGCTCGCCGGCCGGCCGGCGGACGTACCGCCGCAGCGGGCGGTGGTAGCGCATGTCCTCGAGATCGATGTCGACCTGGGCGAAGCGCCGCGGCCCGGCCCGGTCGGGGGGCTCACCTCGTAGACGTTGGCATCGAGTTCAATCGTGATCAGGTTCATCTGGACTGACTCGTGGCTGCGAAAACGGCGAGCGATACTCAAGGGCGGCTCGGACCTTACTCTTCAACTCGACCATGGTGAACGGTTTGACTAAGAACGGCTCCTCGGGGGCCAACAGAATCAGATAATCCTTGACGGTCTCGATGCTGTACGCCGACATGAAGAGCACCTTCACCTCGGGTCGGATGCTCCGGAGCTCTTCCGCGAGCTGCCTCCCGCTCATGAGCGGCATCACAACGTCGGTCAGGAGCAAATGAAGGGGTCCCGCACGGGTGCGTGAGATTCGGAGGGCCTCACGCGGGTCCCTCGTGCTCAGGACGGCGTACCCCGCCGCTCGCAAGATGTCCGCGGCCAGGGAGAGAACCTCAGGGTCGTCATCGACGAGGAGGATCGTTTCCGCGGGCTTCGACGATGGGGCGGCCATGCTCTCACGCGTTTGATCGGTCGGCTAGCTCACGGACGAAGAAGATGAGTACGCAGACCACCACTGAGATCGCTTTCGCGCGCATCATCACGACTCGTCATCTGCGACAGTGCGCATCCGATGATCATCTGCGAGCAGGCTTACACCCGAAATAGAGAGCAGTCTAGATGGAAAATCCAAGAGC
>DATGCY010000135.1:0-6490 GCA_035311385.1 Candidatus Methylomirabilota bacterium | reverse complement strand
GGCATCCTTCAGGAGTGCCAGCCGCTTCCCACTCATCTCCGACGCGATATTGCTGAGCCCGGTGACGTTGCCCCCGGGGTGGGCGAGGCTCGCCACGAAGCCCGTGGCCACGGGGTCGGTGCTGAACGCCATCACGATCGGGATCGTCCGAGTCTCTCGCCGTGCTGCCGCGATCATCGGATCGGTTGAGGCCACGAGCACATCCGGCTTGAGACTTACGAGCTCGCGGGCGAGCGTCTGTAGCGAATCTCGAGCACGATCGTCTTGCCTTCGACGTAGCCAGCCTCTCGCAACCCCTGCTTGAGCGCCTCGAGATTGTATCCCGCGGCGGCCACGGTGGTTGGAAGAAGCAATCCCACTTTCGGGACTCGGGCCGCCGGCTGCGCTTCGGCCCGAATTCCCATCGCAGCAATGGCAAGGAGGAGGACGGCCACGGCGAACGTCCGCCCGAGCAGGCGCCGATCGCGCGCGCCGTCGACTCCGCCGATTGGGGTCCGCCGCTTCGCGCCCATCATGCGTCAGCGCAGCGCACTGGGTCCCGGCGTGTTGACCAGATCCTTGGCCGTCCACCCGTCGAGGTTGTACTCGGCCATGCACGTTTCCGCGAACTGCTTCCAGCGGTCGTACTGACCGGAGGCGAGGGCGCCGAATAGCGCGTAACGCCGGATCTCCTCGTGACTGCCGGAGTAGTTGATCTCGTAGAGCTCGTGGCGGCCGCCGAACTCGGTGCCGACCGCGTCCCACAGGAGCTTCATGAGCTTGACGCGCTCGACGGCGTCGACGCCGCCCGAGCCCCGCAGGTAGCGATCCAGGTAGCTTCGAAGGTCCGCGGACTTGAAGTCACGCGCGTGGGAGTTGAGATAGATGAGCCCGCTCGCCACCGTCTTCTCGATGAGGTTCTTGATCTGCACGTATGCCTCGGGCGCCAGCACCTGATACGCGGCGGCCGGCTCCATGCCCGGAAGGATGCAGCCACCCGTCCACGGGTCCGCCGTCTTGGCCATCGCGTCAGAGAGTCCCCAGATCATGTTGCGCCACGCGATGACCTCGCCGATGTTCGCCTCCACTCCCCGGAACGACCGCGCACCGGTGACCTCCGTAGCCTTGATGAGGAGACCGGTGATGAAGTCGAGCTTGACGGCGAGCCGGGTGCAGCCGTGGATGAGGGCGCGGGGCAGGAAGCCGGTGCGCGGGAAGAAGTTGTTCGCCTTCTCGACGTCGGCGTAGACGAACACGTCTTCCCAGGGCACGAAGACGTCGTCCATCACGAAGATGGCGTCGTTCTCGTCGAGGCGGCTGGAGAGAGGATAGTCAAAGGGGCTGCCCAGCATGGCCGCGCGCAGCTCGTTGGAGACGCGGCAGATGAGCTTCACGCCCTTGGCGTTGGTCGGCACCATGAAGACGATGGCGAAGTTCTTGCCCTGCACGGGGATGAGACCGTGGTGGGCGACGAAGGTGAAATGGGTCAGGGCCGAGCCCGTGGCCACTACCTTGGCCCCGGAGACGTAGATGCCTGCGTCCGTCTCCTTCGTCACGCGCGCGCAAACGTCGGTGGCGCCGCCGGGAGCGCCGGGGGCGATGTTGCGGTCCACTGGCGGATGGATGATCGCGTGGTTGATGAAGGGCACCCGCTCCTGGGAGAAGCGATACCAGCGGCGCGCGTTCTCCTGGTAGGGCGCGTAGAACTCGGCGTTGGCGCCCAGCGTGCCCAGGAAGGCCGCCTTGTAGTCGGGGGAGCGCCCCAGCCAGCCGTAGGTGAGGCGCGCCCACGCCGCGATGGCATCGCGGGCCGCGACCTGCTCCTCCACCGTCCGAGGAGCTCGGAAGTAGCGGTGGGTGAACCCGCCCCACTCGGTGGGCTCGGTGAGCACGCCTTGGCCGCTCCGGTGGTCCTCGTGCAGCGCATCGTACAGTCGCGCGAGCATCCGGGCGCAGTTCTGGAAGGCGGGATGCGTGGTGATGTTCTTCACGCGCTCCCCATAGATCCAGACCTCGCGGCCGTCGTCGAGGCTTTCCAAGAACTCTTTCCCGGTGTAGGGAAGCGTGGTCTTCTCGCTGGACATGTCACACCTCCTAGGAAATCGGCTGCGCCGTGCCACACTAAGACCTAGTGGCGCGATCCCGTCAAGAGGGAACATTCATCCCGAAGGAGCGCGGCATTTATACGTCGCACGAACCCGGCATCGGCTACACTCGCCGCCTACGGCTAGATCGAGCGGACGAAACCGGGTCGCCCGCAGTGTCATGGGCTTCCCCCGTGGAGGCGCGGCATGACGCGGCGTCGGAGCCGATGGAGTTGTCTCAGCCTCGCCTTCGCTTCATGAGGCCTGTAGGTACGCATCCGGCCTCGGTACTGGCGCGAGTTCAGCGAGCCGACACAAGGTGATCGACAAGGGGCTTGGCCTCATCGTTGCCTTCGCGCTCCTCGCGGTGGCGCTTGCCGCTGAGGCTCAGCCGGCAGGGACGGTGCGGACCATCGGCATCATCGGGCATACGCCGGCCGACTCGTTCGAGGCAAGCCTTCGCGAGCTCGGCTGGGTCGCGGGCAACAACGTCAGATTCGAGCGACGCGTGAGTACCGATCCCACGAAACTGACGTTGTTCGCGGCGGAGCTCGCGCGAATCCCTGTCGACGTCATCTTCGCCGGTAACGCTCTGGCTACCCGTGTGGCCGCGGCGGCAACGGGAGTGATCCCCATCATCACGGTGAGTGCAGACCCCGTGAAAGCGGGGGCGGCCTCCTCCCTCGCCCGGCCGGGTGCGAACGTTACCGGGTTCGCGATCACCCACCCGATGGGAAAGCGACTCGAGATGCTCGTCGAGGCGCTGCCCACGGCGCGGCGCGTCGCGTTTCTCACCAACCCAACGAACCCGAACACCGTAGAGTTCCGTCGTGAAGCGGAAGCGGTGGCCCGGGCGAAGGGCGTCAAGCTGCTCTCTTTCGAGGTGAGCGCGCCCGAGCAAATAGAGAGCGTCATCGCTACCGTGGCCAAGGCACGTCCGGACGCATTCGTCGCAGCGGGCGATCCCTTGTTCTGGACTACGCATCAACGGCTCATCGAGGCAGTGGCGCGCCACCGCCTGCCTACGATGTGGGAGTCCGGAACGTGGGTCGAAGCGGGCGGCCTCATGGCCTATGGCGCGAACCCGGACGACCTGTACCGGCGGGCCGCGACATACGCGGACCGCATCCTCAAGGGCACGAAGCCGACCGATCTTCCCATCGATCAGGCGACGAAATTCGAGCTGGCGGTCAATCTGAAGACGGCCCGCACCCTCAACATCACGATCTCCTCTCCCGTGCTGCTCCGTGCGGATCATGTCGTCCAGTGATGGAGGTCTGGGCGTGACCCTGACGGAGAGCTGACGATGACCACAATCGCGAGCGTCCAGGCCGACCACTATCTGATCAAGCTGCCCGTGGTCCTCTCCGACAGCACCCATGGGCAGATCGGGCACTTCGAGCTGGTCATCGTGCGCGTCCGTGACACGGAGGGACACGAGGGCACCGGTTACACGTATACCGTCGGTGCCAACGGAGCCGCCGTGCACGCGACGATGCAGCGCGATCTAGCCCCGAGGCTGATCGGCGAGCGCGCCGATCTGATCGAAGCGCTGTGGAAGAAGATGTGGTGGGCGCTGCACTACGGCGGGCGCGGCGGGACGGCAAGCATGGCCATCTCCGCGGTGGACATCGCGCTCTGGGATCTCAAGGCGCGCGCGCTCGGCGTGCCATTGTGGACCTTGCTGGGCGGCCACGACGCGAGAGTTCCGTGCTACGCGGGGGGCATCGATCTCGACTTCCCACTGGATAAGCTCCTCGCCCAGACCGACGACAACCTGAAGAAGGGTTTCCACGCCATCAAGATGAAGGTGGGCCGGCCCCAGCTCTCCGAGGACGTGGCGCGCGTGAAGGCCATGCGCGAGCACCTCGGCGCCGATTTTCCCCTCATGGTCGACGCCAACATGCGCTGGACGCCCGACGAGGCCATCCGCGCGGCGCGCGCCCTCCAGCCCTACCAGCTCGTGTGGCTGGAGGAGCCGACCATCCCCGACGACGTGCTCGGGCATGCGCGTATCGTGCGGGAAGGCGGCCTGCCCGTGGCCACCGGAGAGAACCTCCACACGCTCTACGAGTTCGCTCAGATGATTCACGCGGGTGGCGTCACGTTCCCCGAACCCGACGTCACGAACTGCGGTGGCGTCACCGTGTTCATGAAGGTGGCCCGCCTCGCCGAAGCCTACAACCTGCCCGTGACCTCGCATGGCGCCCATGACGTCACGGTGCACCTCCTCGCCGCCGCGCCCAACCGCTCCTATCTGGAAGCTCACGGCTTCGGCCTCGACCGCTACATCGCGCATCCGCTGGTGATCCAGGACGGCTTCGCTGTCGCGCCTGACCGGCCCGGGCACGGGATAGAGTTCGACTGGAGGAGCCTTGAAGGCTGCCGCGCGTAGGGTGATTCGCCCGGGCCTCAGGCAGTTCGTGGTGCTCGCCCTCGTCGTGTCGTCGCTTCTCCGTCGGGCGGATTACCTCGTGCAATGACTGCATTGCGAACGCGCAGGTTGTGGTACGACAGAGGCGAGCCATGGTGATCGTCATCGCTTCCGATGAATGGGTTGGTGCGGGAGGGCGTTCCTGAAACTCACGCTTGCCCACCTCACCACTGCGATGATCCTGCTTCTGACCCTCCAGGCCGGAGTAGCGGTCGCTCAGCCCGCCTCGAAAGTCCCTCGGATCGGTTACATCTCACCGGGGTCCCCGTCCAATCAGGGTCGAGTGGCCCGACTCGAAGCGTTCCGCCGGGGCCTGCGCGAGCAGGGCTACGTTGACGGTCAGAACATCGCCATCGACGCTCGCTGGGCTCAAGGCAACTACGATCGCTACGCCGAGCTCGCGGCTGAGCTGGTCCGCTTGAAGGTCGACGTCCTTGTGACGGTGGGGGCCGCGGGCAGTCAGGCGGCCAAGCGCGTGACGAAGACGATCCCCATCGTCATGACCGTCGTGAACGATCCGGTAGGGGGCCGGCTCGTCGAGAGCCTGGCGCATCCCGGGGGCAATCTCACGGGGCTGTCCATGATGGCTCCGGACCTCGTGGGGAAACAGCTGCAAGTGCTCACAGAGATCGTTCCCAAGCTCTCCCGCGCGGCAATTCTATCGAATCCGGCTAGCCCGGGAACCGCGCCCCAGCTGCGGGTGGCCGAAGCCCTTGCTCCCACGCTGGGGGTGCGCCTGCAGGTCCTCGAAGCGCGCACCCCCCAGGAAATCGACCAGGCCTTCGTGGCGATGGGAAAGGAGCGGGCCGGGGCGCTCGTGGTCTTGGCGGAGTCCATGTTCACGAATCAGGCCAAGCAGATCGCAGATCAGTCCGTGAAGATGCGTCTGCCCACCATCTTTGGACTCAAGGAGCACGCCGACGCCGGCGGCCTCGTTGTCTACGGCGCGGATCCCGTGGACATGGAGCGACGGGCGGCCGGTTTCGTTGCCAAGATCCTCAAGGGCGCCAAGCCCGCAGACTTGCCCGTCGAGCAGCCCAGCAAGCTCGAGCTGATCATCAACCTGAAGACGGCCAAGGCGCTCGGGCTGACCATCCCGCAGTCGGTGCTCCTGCGCGCGGATCAGGTCATTCAGTAGAGCGCCGTCGATGAAGGCGTTCGGCCGGTCGCGACGTGCCGGCGCGTTGTTTCGTCCCGGCGTTCTGCTGACGCCGTTCCTCGTGTTGTGGCTCATCGTGGTCTCGGCGGTCGCGGCGCTGCCCGCCTGCGCCCAGGAGATCGTCACGCTGACCACGCGACCACGCGTGACACAGTCTTATTTCCTGGCCAGGGTTCCCGAGAAGCCTGAGGCGATCGCCATTCTCTTCCCGGGCAGCGGCGGCGACATCCGGCTTCGCTCCGAAGGCGGGGACATCAAGTTCAGCCCGGGCAACTTCCTGGTGCGGGTGCGGGGTGACTTCGTGAAGCGCGGCATCGTCACGGCGGTGATCGACGTCCCCTCCGACCAACGAGCGGGTTGGGGCATGAGCGACGAGTTCCGCCTCAGCAAGGAACATCTCGCCGATGTCCAGGCGGTGCTCGCCGATCTCGGCAAGCGTTTTCCCGGCCTGCCCATCTTCCTCGTCGGCACGAGCCGGGGAAGCATCTCGGCGGCCAGCCTTGGCGCGAGGCTCGATGGAGCCGTCGCTGGAGCCGTCCTGACCTCGAGCATGTTCCGGGCGAGCAATCCGCGGGCGAGAGAGCCGGGGCCTGGGTTGAGCCGCTTCGACTTCGGGACCATCAAGGTGCCGGTGTTGATCATGCACCACCGGGAGGATGCCTGCCCCGTCTCCCCCTACGGCGACGCGGCGAGCCTGGCCAGGATGTTCCCGCTCGTCTCGGTCACGGGTGGGCTGCCGCCCACGTCCGACGCGTGTGAGCCGATGAGCCCGCACGGGTACCTGGGGCGCGAGACGGAGACCGTTGACGCGATCGTGAACTGGATGCTCAAGCG
>DATGCY010000134.1:0-3392 GCA_035311385.1 Candidatus Methylomirabilota bacterium | reverse complement strand
GGCGACCAGCAGGGTGGTGACCGCAACCAGGGCGCCGAGGCTGATCGATAGGCGCATCGTCTCTTTCCTTTCGCGAGGGGCCGCCCGGAGCGACCCGTCTGGAGGCACTGCGCTTGCTGCCCGGTCCTGTTCCCAGAGCGTGTCCCCCCGGCCGACCCCGGGGCGCCGGACGCACGACCTGCGGGGCTAAACATACGAACTGTGGTCAAGGTTCCTCTAATTAAATCCCTCAACTCTCCCCCCCCGCCACGCCAGGGCGGCAGCCCACAGGCGCGGGGTGCAACCCGCATGGGAGCGAGACCCTCGGAGGCGAGACCGTGAAATAGCGCACGAGACATCCGGCGACTGTTGAGCACTCGCTCGAGCGCCTGCCGGGTTTGGGCCCTCTGGTGGCCAGTAGATCGAGCGAGCCCGCCGGGCGGTTGGCCAAGGGCGATTGGCTCGATGCGCTGCTTCTCCTCCGCCTTCGTGAGGCCATCCGACCGGCCGCACAACCTCCGCCGGATGCCCAGACCCAGGAACTCCGCACACGCTCCTGCACAGGCACCGGTCGCCGGAGCGAAGGCCGGCCCTCGGAACCCCCGGTTCGAGCCATAGACCCTAGGCTGGCAAGGGTGATTCTACGGCCAGGCGGAGAACTGCAAGCAAAGTTAGCTGTAGCGCCCTTCCGGCAACGATTGCCCTGACAGAAGAAGGCTATTTCTTGTCTAGCGCCTTGGTCGAACTCGAGCGGCGAAGGACCACGCGGCGGCGCCGCCCGTGCTCACGCGGGTCCGGAACGAGGCGGGGCCACGTCACGAGGCCCTCGTGTCTTTCGTCACGAGTCGACGCGTTCGGCGCGTCAATACAGCGAGCGGTACGTGGCAGCGCTTTTCTACTGCCGCCCATGCCTCCAGGTGAAGCCAGCGAGCATGGCCAGACAGGAAGCAACCAGAGCCAGGGTGGTAGGCTCCGGGACGGTACTACTCGACACAATGGTCGCACTGAGACCGGTACTGTCGTCGATGAAGCTACCGTCACTCCCGACTCCGACCGCGAAATCAATCGTGTCTCCGGCTGCGAGAGTTCGTGTGAGGTTGAAGAGAAGCGGCACGTTGAAGCTGCCGATGCTGCCGTCGAACAGATGGGTACTGCCATCGAGCAACACGTGTACATCCGTTGTTGTCGGCGCCGGATCGATGCCTTCAAAAAATCCGCTGATAGAAAAAGTACCAGCCGACGGTGCGGTCCAGCGGACGACGCTATCCTGTCCAGCCCCTCCAGGGTGCATGTCCAAGAGAGTGGGTGGGACCTGCCCCGTCCCGCACACTTGAGTGCTCGCTGTGGGATTGCCAAGAACCCACGGTTCATGACCACTGAGTTGCCAGCCGACCAAGCTGCTGCCACAGCTACCAGATCCCAACGGCGTGAAGGCCCCTCCGAGGGTCGAAGTAAATCCGTATGCCCAGTTCCCGTTTGGATTCAGCGTACTGGAAAACTGCCCCACCGCCGAATCCGCGAACACGTCGGGTGCGAGGGCAAGAACGAGAGTCAGGACCATGGCAATCTTGATCGCGCCGAAATCCCTCAGTCCGCGAGAACGCATGTGCATACCCTCCTCATTCGAGACATTGCTGGCGTCCAACCAAAACCCCGACCGTCTTATTGGCGACGTGGTCGCCGAGCGGCGGATCCGAGAAGGTCAGGCGATCGGCGGAGCTCGGAGTGGCGCCGAGTAGGTGGGAGCGCTGACCGGGCCTGCCAGTGTGGCCAAATACAGCTTCGGCGCAATGGCAATACGGGGATTGGCCTCGAGCCCGACGATGGATTCGGTAGCCTGAAGGGTAGAAGTCAAGAAATATACGACATCATCGAAATCAGCCTGATCATAGACGCCGGCGAGCCAGATTTGATCGGGGGGGGCTCGCATGAGCGAGCGTGATGGGAACGATGATCAGAAGGGCCAGCAGCATGGCGTTCAAGCCATCACGACGAGGTGCGTGCGAGCGGTCGAGAATAGTCATTCTCGCCTCGTCAGAGGTTGGTTGTTCGTGGGGGCGAGCCACACTGTGGCCCCCGCGACGTCACCTGTCAACCCAATTCGTAGTGACGAGAGGAAATGACCGCTTGGGAATCGCTACCGCACCCACGGGTTTGAGTCCGAGAGACAGGCCGGTTCGCGGCGTCGGCCCTAGGGCCACCGTTTACGTCTGCTGCATGTTCCGACGGATCCAGGCATCGAGGCTGGCCCGGCCGGGGCCGGCGAACATGAGCCATCCGAGGAGCAGCAGCAGGCACCATTCCGGCAAATAGAAGAAGTCCAGGAGGCCCCCCCACGTCGCGGTGATGTGGTGCTCCGGGGCGGCCGCGGTGGTGATCGCCACGATCATGACTCCGCACAGCATGAGCGCCGCCGGGCGCGTGACCAAGCCGACGACGATCAGCGTGCCGCAGACGAACTCGACGCTCGCCACGAACGGCGCCTGCAGCTCGGGGAAAGGGACGCCGAGGGTGCGAAAGTACTGGATGAATCCCGGGAGCTTGCCGAGCTTGCCGAGCCCTGAGCCGAAGAACTCGATACCGACCGAGAGACGAACCACGAGTCGCCACAGCCACTCGATGCCGTCGAGCCAGGCGTACAGCTGGACCACGAAGTGAGCGGCGCGTCCCATGTGCTCTCCTCCCTGGCGGCGAAGCTCGAGTCGCGTCCCATCACGATCCCGAGCGCTGTCCGTGGCTGGTCGCCGTCGCCCACGACAGGAAGCGCGCGGCTCCGCGACCCAAGCCGTATGGCGGTGAGCCACGGGATTTAGCGAGCGATCTTGGGCCGCGGCCGCCCACCAGCACAATAGCGCCATGCCAATGACAGTTCACTTGAACTCGAAGCCGTGTCCCTGCCCCGCTGAAGGGATACGTTGAGGAAGACCCAAGATCCGGAGCGTCCGAGTGCCGGATCGCTACGACGCTTGCACGAGACGCTGTGGCTCGTAGACGCGCCCGCGCGTGATCACGCGCTCGATGCGGCGAACGTTCCGGATGTCCGCAAGCGGATCCGCCGCGAGCAGCAGCAGGTCGGCCGACAGGCCCGGCGAGATTGTCCCGAACTCGTCCTCACGATCGAGCCGGGCGGCCGGGCGGCTCGTCGCCGCCAGCAGGGCATCCATCGGGGAGAGGCCCGCGCGCACGAGCAGCTCCAGCTCGCGGTGCAGCGAGAAGCCGGAGACGATCGCGACGTTCGGACAGTCGGTGCCCGCGAGCACGGTACCGCCCGCGCGATGAAAGCGTCCGACGAGCGCCAGCAGGTGCTCCCACCCCCTGCGCATGCGATCCACGCCGCGCGGCGATACGCCGACGGCCGCCCGCCGGCGCTCCGCCCAGCGATTGATGAGCTCCTCTCGCACACGGTCGGGCAG